>JAABRU010000058.1 GCA_011390755.1 Desulfobacteraceae bacterium
CAAAGAAACATGCAGGAAGATTATCCAAAAAATAAAAAAAACCGAAGATGAGTTTTGGGTGTCAGACATGGAAATGGTCTCTTAATGAACGACATTGGCAGTATCATTTCATGTGCTATGCACTATAATGTTCTGTCAACATTAGAATGACGGGTATCCGGAACATCTGCCAAACCGTAAGGGCGTATTGCATACGCCCGGCATGAGCGGCTTCAGGGCCTATGCAGTGCGCCCCTGCAGGAGTGACATAACCCGTCAGTTTAACTTTGACAAAGCACTAAGGCGATTTCCAAATATGAATGTACCGCTTCAGCAGGAGTCACAGACGGAAAGTCTGTAACCGGGCTGCCGTCTGTCAGACACTGCCGGACTTTCAGTCCGGCACTCCTTCGCTACATTTTTTTCAGGAAATCACCTAAAGCATCGCATCCGTGAGATCCGCATTTTCCAGCAGTGCTTCCCCGTGTCTGCTTTCCCGGAGATCCGCTTTGCGCAGACTGGCTCCCCGGAAATCGGCCCGATCCATTTTGACCTTATACAGCAATGCCTCCGATAAATCCGCTTCACTCAGATTGGCCCCGCTCAGGTCCGCTTCCGAAAGATCGGTTTTGCTCATATCTGCCCAGGTAAAATCCGTATTGCTGAAATTTGTTTTTTTCAGACAGGCTTCCCGCAGTTTGGACATATTCAGTTTTGCATCAGAAAGATCCGCACCTTCCAGATTGGCCCCGCTCAGATTGGCCCAGGTAAGAACAGCACTGCTCATGCGCGCATTGCTCAGATCGGCATCGCTGAAATCTGTTTCCCGCAGATCACTTTCACGGAATTTTGCACCGTGCAGTGCGGCCATTCGGAAATCCGCCTGTCTGCACCGGGCATCATCCAGGGTGGCCCGGGTCAGTCTGGCTTCCCGGAGGTTTGCGCCTTCCAGACTGGCCAGGGTCAGATTGCTGTTGTCAAATTCTGCCCATTTGCCGTCAATCCCCGAAAGATCGGCACGGGAAAGATCCGCATTGCTGAAACGGGCGGATATCATCTGCGCACCTTCCAGCAGGCAGCGACTCAGATTGGCAAGGGAAAGATCGGCTTCGTTAAGATTCGCCTGCCGCAGATCACATCCGGAAAGATCGGCATCGGAAAGCACGGCCCCGCTGAGATCTGCCCCGCTCAGATCTGCCCCGCCCAGATCGGCCCATGCCAGCCGCGCCCCTTTGAGTTTTGCCCCGCGCAGATCAGCCCCCCGGAGATTGGCACCGTTAAAACGGGCATCCGTAAGATCGGCTTCCCGAAGTCTTGCATCACTCAGGTTTGCGCCCGACAGATCCGCATTCCGAAGGCAGACACGGGTCAGTTTTCCTTTTAGCAGATTTGTCGTTGTCAGGTCCGCATCCCGGAGATCCGCGTGCATCAGCACGGCACCTTCCAGACGGCTTTTATTGAGATTTGCCCCGGCCAGAGAAGCCTGATACAGATTGATATTTTCCAGGTCAAGCCCGCTCAGGTCAAGTCCGCGGAGATCCGATTTTTCGGATGACAGAATCAGTTTGATAAAACTTCTGACTTCTTCTTCCAGGTGGGAATAGGCAAGAGTTTTTTCTGCGGATGCCCGGATTTCGGAAACAAAAAGTTCCGCCAGAAAATAATCCAGAAAAGAACGGTGGATAAAGCGTAAATTGCCTTCCGTATCTGTAAAAATGAATTCACAGAACTGTATCTCATCCTGCAGACGGAGAGATTCGTCATCCCTGAATTCTTCTTTGATACAGTCCGGAGGGGGAAAAACGGCTTCGGACACGGGCAGAAAAAGCCCCTTTCCTTTGTTAAACACGGCCAGGGCCATCTGCCGGACAAAAAAACGCCGTCCCGCGGGGGCAAAGCGGAAGCGCCAGTCGTCCCGCTCTATCCATATGGCGGTGAAACATCGGTAAATATCTGCGATATTGACTTCTTTTTTGCTCCGGCATTCTCCCGCGGTACGAATGAGCATCTCCTTGAGCAGAGGGGGGGAGGACAGGCGGTTCAGGTTGCCGGGATCGGAGATAATATTGAGCATATTTCTTGCTGTGATACCGTCTCCGGTGCTGTTGACAATATAGTTTTTCAGAAGATTCTCATCGGGTTTGCGCGGATCTGCCCGGATAATCTGATAATTTTCCTTTCCTGCATAATCCCGGTACAGCGGGGTATAGAGTGCATTCCGGACATCGCTTTCCCGGATATTCATCAGAAAATAATGGGAACAGCAGGTCAGCAGCACTTTATTGGCGGGCCGTGTTTTTTCCACACCGTCTTCCAGAATAATATTTTTAAAGGAAAGTTTTGCAATTCTCTCCAGATTGTTACGGGTAATATGAAAATCCGGTGCCGAGATCATTTCATCAAAACCGTCCACCAGAAAAAAGCATTTGCCTTTGAGCAGAAGATCCTGCAGTTTGATCCGGGAGAGTCTGACACCGTAATTCTTTTCAAATTCCTGAATCAGCAGTTCTTCCATATCCAGCAGACCGTCGAGTCCTGTCAGGGAAAAAAAGACAGGAATACGGTGGTTTTCCGGTTCTTCCATAAACTGCCGGGCCAGCAGGATGAAGTAGTGAAGCATAAAAGCGGTTTTACCGCTTCCCGGTTCCCCGATCATGGTCATGAAATTCACCGAGGCATTTTCCAGAAATACCCGGAAAAGGTCTTCGAGTAAAAATATCTTTCCTTTTCTGTTGGTAAAATATGCGGGCAGATAACAGGCATGAAAATCCGCATCCTGCATGGCCGGGATAAGAAATATTTCTTTCCGGTTTCTGACAGTCTGCCAGTTTTCAAACTGGGCAATCACTTTTTCCAGCCAGGTGATAATATTCTGAAAGGGAACAATCTGCATTTTTTTCCGGAATACCGGTCCTTTTTTTTCATTTTCCGGCATCAGATATGTGAAATCAAAGGTTTCGGAAAAAAAATGCTTCACACGCGCTGCGTTGAAAAAAAGTCTGTCTTCAAATTCCGGGCTGCCCCAAAGCAGCATCCGGCAGGAATAAGAACCTGCCTGCTCCGGAAAGGTCTGCAAAGCTCCCAGCAGATCCTGCACATCCTCCTCTGCTGCATTTTCCATTTCCGCAATATGAAATACCCGAACCGTCTCCGGGGGATATTCGCTGCTTTCCGCAAAAAAATCAGCCGGATTTTTTTTGTATTTTTCTATATCCAGGGGGAAAAAACGATGATTCGGCAAATCTTTCTGCAAAAAAGAAAGCAGGGTGTCCGCCAGCGCAGGTTCCGGGCATACGATAAATATTATACTGTTTTCTCTGCTGATTTCCAGCCCGGTTTTCAGCTCTTTATAGATTCTGTGTCTTGCAGTTCCGGCAATATCCATTATTTATATCCTGTTCAAAGCTTCTTTCAGTCGGGGATGTGCGTCCGTCTGCATGGCAGTACTGCTGTCATCCGGGGACGTGTATTCGAGTATAAAAGCATATTTCAGCAGCCGGCCCAGTGTTTTGCTGCCGATTCCTTTGCTGTTTTTATTTCGGATAATCCGCTTTACCGCATCGCCGTATTCTTCGGCATCAAAAAAACGCATACAGTGATCTGCCGTATCTTTTACAGCAGTTTCGGCAATTCTTCTGTCAATTTCCCGGGATTTTTCACTCAGGGCAATCCGGCAGCAGGCACGGATGAGCGAAGTGAGATCTCCGGCGACTCCTCCGCTCCGGAGGATCAGGTAATCGGCGGTTTCTGCCGAAAAGATATTCGGCATCCGTTTTTCTATCATTTTTTTCAGAAGAGCCACTGCCCTGATATCCGGATTGCCGTCCGCATGGGAAATCGGCAGGGGGCGGAGGGTTTCAATGGCAAAATTTTTTTTGAGATGGGAAAAAAGAGGGGAATACATGATATGCAGGGGCGCGGTATAAAGAATTTCCGCATCCGGTTCCGCCAGATATGCGCTTTCTTCCAGAAATATTTTTTCCGCGCAGCGCGGGCTGAGTTTATCGGTATCATCTGCCAGAATCAGCAGATCAACCGCTTCTTCTGTCCATGCTTTTTTGAGAATCCGTTCTTTGTAATGCAGCAGCTGCACTTCTCCGATTCTTTTTTCCAGGCTTTTGAGAAAACGGATTTCGCTTTTATATTCCCGGTCTTTCATGCCTTCCAGTTTTAAGAGAATATTGTCGGAAACCTCTTCTTCCCGGAGCCGGTCAAAAACAGTGTCTGAAAGCAGAAAACAGTCGCGGGTTGTCCGGGAAAACTGACGGCAGATTTTTTCCAGGGAACGTCGCAGAATATCTTCCCCTGATTTTAAACGCGCCCGGAGTTTTTTCCGAAATCCGTGATCCGTCCGGAAGCGGAAAGATACACGGTCCGTCATGGTCATATTCCGCTCCCGGATACCGGATTCAGTAAGAAGGGGTTCTGTCAGTTCTCTGAAATCCCTGAGGGGCGGATCAAAATCAAGCGCGGGCATGGAGCGGAGGATGCGGGAGTATATTCCGAAAAGAATATCCGGTGCCTCGGCATCCGCCAGGTTGATTTCATCCCCCAGAGAGAAAAAGAGAATATGCCTTTTTTTCTTCTGCTCCCTGTTTTCGGCCATCTGCTGCAGCACCGTACTGCATCCGCACCCGCCCTGGTTCATGAGCAGCACTTTCTGAAAGCGCGGGGCCTTTTTATAAACCCGGATAATACGTTCCGCAGCAGGCACGCTCATTTTTTTTACCCGGAATTCTTTACATGCCGCATCCTCCGGCTCCCTGGCTGCAAAATTCCGGTATGCCGTGCGCAGTGCATCGGAGTCGCCGTTTTTATCAGACATATCTTTTTCCTGCACAGTTGTCAGTAGTGGTTTGTCAAGGTGAAACTGATGGGTATGCAACACCCTGAAATTTCGCAGGGGCGTATGCAATACACCCTTACAGGAGTGACATAACCCGTCAGTTTAATTTTGACAGAGCAGTAGTCAGTCCCCGTTTGCATATCATAAAGTCGGTGAAAAATCATTATTCTTTTTCAGGGCCGCGGTTCTGTCTGTTCTTCCATCTGCTCCTTCACGGCCGCGGCCAGCAGCGGAAACATGATTTCATGATGCCCGACAATGCTGTAGCCTTTTCCCCCTTCCAGGGTGGGGCGGTACACCACATTGGTCATGGGGCGGTAGTGACGGATGAAGTCCATATTCACCGTTGTCAGATTTTTTACGGAATGCCCCAGGTTACGCACCAAAGTCAGAGCCTTGAGAAAGACTTCGGGTAAAATGACTGCAGAACCGAGGTTGATATACACCCCTTTTTCCAAAGTGCTGACCACAGAAGCAAAAATGCGGAAGTCCCTGTGTCCGGCCTCTCCGGCAGCAGCGGGGGGAAAACAGGGATGCATATGGATGATGTCTGTGCCCATTGCCACATGCACCGTAACAGGTATGCCCAGACGTACCCCGGCCGCGGGGATGCTTTCAGCGGCCATGGGCAGTTTTTCCTCCAGAATGGAAAGCCCCACGGCCTGCCCCAGTCCCAGTTTGTCTTTTCCGGCCCGTGCAATGGCCTTTCCCAAAAATGTGCAGGTTTCTTCTGCCATGCCGAAGGCACCGCTTCCCAGAGAGGCGGCCACATCTTCCGATGTCCGGCCGGAAAAGGCCAGCTCAAAATCATGGATAATGCATGCACCGTTCATGGCAACGGCCTGTATAATCCCCTGCTCCATCAGGTCTATGATAAGGGGGTTCAGGCCGGTTTTGATAACATGCGCACCCATGCCCAGAGCCACAGTCCGCTTTTCATTATGGGCCCGGATAATGGCATCTGCCACGGCACGGAGATCATCTGCGGCCAGAATACGGGGAAGGGTATCCAGAAAATCCGAGAATCTGCCGCCTTTTTTCCATTTACGGGCAAAGTCATCGGCAGACACCCTGCTTTCACGCCCGGACAGTGAGTAGGTTTTTATATCTTTTAATTCTATGGGAGTAAAATGTGTTTTCATATGCTGCCTTTCCGGTTTAAACAAAAGAGTCGGAGTTTTTTTAAAAAGAAGCAGGGGTTTCGCAAAAAAAATAAAATCCCGGTTTTTTTATATGAAAGTGTCTGCGAAAAACCGGCTTCGGTCTAAATTTTCGCACTCCGTGCGGCTTTCATGTTTCGCTGTGAGTCAGGGCCCATGGCCGTTTATATGAAAGTCCTGCACAACTCGTTACGGGGCTCTGCCCCGTAACGCATTTTTCCGGGGCTCCGCCCCGTACAAAGTATGAGGCGGAGCCTCACCTCCGGTGTTACGGGGCGGAGCCCCGTAACGAGTCCGGGTTGAAACTTTCATGTTTCGTTGTGAGTAATAACTCATGGCCGTTTATTATATGAAAGTCCTGCACAACCCGTTACGGGGCTCTGCCCCGTAACGCATTTTTCCGGGGCTCCGCCCCGTACACAGTATGAGGCGGAGCCTCACCTCCGGTGTTACGGGGCGGAGCCCCGTAACGAGTCCGGGTTGAAACTTTCATGCTTCGTTGTGAATGTAAATCATGGCCGTTTATATGAAAGTGTCTGCGAAAAACCGGCCTCCGCCTTAATTTTCGCACTCCGCGCAGCTTTCATGCTTTGTTGTGAGTCATAACTCATGTCCGTTTATTTGAAAGTCCCTTATTTTATCCGCGCCCCCTTATACTTCCGGAAAGAGAATCCGTTCGGTGAGTTCGCAAAGGATATGCCCCAGGGTGATATGGGATTCCTGTATTCTGGCGGTTACACCGGATTCCACGGCAAACAGCATATCCGCGTATGCGGCCATGTTCCCGCCGCCCGCACCGCTGAATGCCATTGTGTGCAGATTCATTTCTTTGGCAGTTTTCATGGCTTTGACCACATTGGGGGAATTTCCGCTGGTGCTGATACCGATGGCAGTGTCATCCTTTTTCCCCAGGGCCCGGATCTGCTTGTCGAAAATCTCATCAAAATGATAATCATTGCCGATGCTGGTGATCACGGATGTGTCTGTTGTCAGGGCAATGGCTGCCAGGGGCGGCCGCTCGATGCGGAAACGGTTGATAAATTCTGCGGCAATATGCTGTGCATCCGCTGCACTGCCGCCATTGCCGAAAAGCAGTATTTTGTGTCCGGAAATCAGGCACTGGGCCATCCGGTCTGCCGCCTGCATAATTTTTTCTGCATGGGAACGGATGAATCTTTCTTTGACATCCAGACTTTCTTTCAGTATTTCCAATATGATTTCTTTCATTGGGTCCTTTCTTTTTCTTTGATCTTCTGAATATACACTGTGCAGTCATGCCCCAGCGTTTGGGCTTTTTCAAATTCGGCCAGGGCTTCCTGCAAAAGCCCGCGTTTTTGATACATCCGCCCCAGGCGGCGGCGGTAAAGAGCATTTTCCGGTGCAGTTTCCGCACTGTGACGGCAGAAAGACAGGGCAATATCCGGATTTTCGCCCCGGCGTTCGTACAGCCGGGCCAGCTCGGACAGGGCCGCGGCATCATCCGCTTTGAGGCGGACGGCATTTTCAAATGCGGCCAGGGCTTCATCCTCCTGCCCCAGAATCAGGCAGCACTGCCCCAGATAGCGGAAGGTTGTGCCCGATTCCGGATTTACCTCCAGGGCTTTCCGGAAATAGACTCTGCTTTTTTCCGCCTGGCCCCTGTCCAGAAAAATTTTGGCTATCCGGAACAGGGATGCAAAAAAATCACCTTTTATTTCAAGAGACTGAAAAAAAGAATCCAGTGCCTGCCCTGTTTCTCCCATCTGCAGGCAGATCAGTCCGGCATTGTAAAGGGGCATCTCATCTTCCGGGGCAATCTGCGCAGCGGTTTTGAATTCTTCCAGGGCGGATTTCTGCGCACCCAGAATCCCGTAACAGACTCCCAGACTGTTATGAATATCGGCATCCGAAGGATTCAGCACAAGGGCGGTTTTGAACTCTTCAATGGCTTTTTTGATTTTCCCCTGCCGGTAATAGCGGTCGCCGCTGATATGCAGGCTGACCGCGTCAAAAACACGGATGGGGCAGGAACCGGAATGATCCCCGTGTTCCAGGGCTTTCCGGGCATTGCGGATGGTATCAATCCGGGCAAAACGGGCCAGGGGATACGCACTGATACCGATACGCAGCTTTTTTTTACCGGCACAAAACAGCTGCGCCTGTATTTTTTCTGCATATTCCCGGCAAAGACTTTCGTTTCCCCGGGGAAAAAACGCGCCGAAAAGTGCCTGTTCAATCAGTCCCCAGATTCCCCCCGCCGGGGTACAGACTGCTTCAATACTGCGGGCCGTATCTTTGAGCAGGCAGAGAGCCGTTTCTTTGCCGGATTCTTTTTCACCAAAACTTTCCAGGCGGATCAGCATGACCCCGAAGCGGAGACAGTCTTCCATGCGGCCCAGGGCTTCATCAATAAATTCTTTTCCCACCCCCATACGGGGAAAAGAGGCGGATAATTCCCGGATGCCGATGGCAGGCAGGCGCGGGGACGGTTTCATTTTTCCTTCGGCACTGCCGCTTTTGCGGAAAAGAAACGCGCGGGCACTTTTCTGCCCCGGGGAAGGGGGTTTTTCTTTCATCACCTTTGCATCATCCTGCGGACCGCTTTGACAATTTTACGGATTTCCTCCGGTAAAACTGTCCGCATATCCAGAATCAGAAGGTCATTTTCAATCCGTCCGATCAAAGGCGGAGAATTTTCCCGCATTCCCTTTTCCAGTCTGTTGACGGACATGCCGTGAATTTTTATGCCCACACCTTTGGAAGGCAGTTCCTGCAAAGGCAGTGCGCCCCCGCCCGCGCGGGACTGCAGATTCATCAGCTCTGTATGCAGTCCGGTTTTTCCCAGGCCATTCAGATGCCGGAACAGTTCTTCTGCATCACGCGTGATTTCTGCCAGAGGGCGGGTCAGCATACGAAGGGTGGGGATATGCTCCAGTGCTTTGCCGTCCCGGTAAAGGCGCAGGGTACTTTCCAGCGCGGCAAGGGTCATTTTGTCCAGGCGCAGGGCACGGGTCAGGGGATTTTTCCGCAGCGCCGCAATAAATTCCTTCTTTCCCGCAATTATACCGGCCTGGGGGCCTCCCAGCAGTTTATCTCCGCTGAAAGTGACAATACCGGCTCCGGCTTTTACAGAATCCTGCACGGTGGGTTCCCGCTGCATTCCGAAAGGGGAAAAATCAATCAAAGTGCCGCTGCCCAGATCTTCCATCACAGGAATTCCGCACTGTTTTCCCAGTGCAACCAGTTTTTCAAGGGAAACCGAGGCCGTAAAGCCCACAATGCTGTAATTGCTCATATGCACTTTCAGCAGCAGTCCCGTATTTTCCCCCACTGCCGATGCATAGTCCCGTATATGGGTGCGGTTGGTTGTTCCCACTTCTTTGAGAAGTGCCCCGCTTTTTGCCATAACATCGGGAATCCGGAAAGAACCGCCGATTTCCACCAGTTCGCCACGGGATACAATGGCTTCTTTGCCGCGGGAAAAAGTATCCAGGCAAAGCAGCACGGCTCCGGCATTATTGTTTACGGCCATGGCGGCTTCCGCGCCCGTAAGTCTGCAAAGCAGTTCTTCAATGCAGCTGTAACGGATTCCCCGAACCCCTTTTCTGAGATCAAATTCCAGGTTGGAATATGCTGCGGAAATCCGTTTCACATTTTCCAGGGCTTCTTCTGCCAGCCGGGATCTGCCCAGATTGGTATGCACCACCACCCCGCTTGCATTGATCAGGGGTAGGAGATTGTATGTCATACTTTCGGTCACACGGAGTTTAATCTGATGCAGCAGGGAAGTATCCCCGCTCATGCTTTCTGCCACCTCTTCTCCGCTGCGGATCATATGACGCAGACTGTCCAGCACCGCCCGGATGCTGTCTGTCAGCACATTTTTGGGAATATCTTCAAAGAATATATCCTGTCCGGCAATTTCCAGCATCCGATCCACGCCGGGAATTTTCTGCAATAATTGCTGCTGTTTTCCGCTGATTTCCAATGTTGCTCCGTTCCTCCTGCCGGCAGCGGGGCAAAAAAACTGCTGATGAAACAGAATTCAGTTTTGCGGAGGGCATGTCTTTGTCCCGCAGGGGAATTCCGGATTCAGTATCAGGGGATTTGACCTGCCGCCGTGTTTTTTGTCAGAAAAGAGAATGCATAACAGGTTGGCAGTGGGGCAAAGTGCCAACTGTAAACCTGTCAGTATACTATATCATCTGAAACATTTTTTCTCTATAAAATTTTACAGAAAATCAGGGGCAGGACAATGTCATTGACTTAAGCAAAAAAATCCCCTCCCCCGGTGGGAGGGGTTAGGGGAGGGGGACTTAGGAATGGGTATTAAATAACTTTCCCATTTGAGAATCGGAACCGCCGCATTTCAATGGATCAGCAAAATAAAATGAGCAGGTTATTTCGTACTCATTCCTTAAGTCAATGGCATTGAGGGGCAGGAAGTGAAAATGGGGAAAAGGAACAGAGAAATACAGATTCTCCGTTCCTGTTTTCCTTATCAGGCAAAATTCAGCACCAGACTGTCAGCGGGCCGGTAGGGTTTATAGGGTTGCCGGGATTCTCTGGCCACATAAGCGGGAACGGCAATTCCCGAAGCAAATTGTGCATAATCCTTGAAAGTTCTGCCGTCAATCATTACTTTCAGACCTCTTAGCGGTTCTTTCAGGGGAACGACAGCAAAGGCACGTCCGTATTTTTCTTTTTCATCCGTGTATCCCAGTTTTTCTGCCTGCCTGCCAATATCAACCTCAAGATAATATTTTGATTTTCCGGAGATATTGGCATGAAAATCTTCTGCTATGCCGATCAGAATTTTGTCCAGATTTTCGCTCATGATTTCCTCCTTATCCGCATTTGTTTTTGTTTTTCCAAATATGCACTCCAATGTCATTGACGTAAGCAGAATATCCCCTCCCCCGGTGGGAGGGGTCAGGGGAGGGGGCAGCAGGGGACTGTAATGAAAGCCCCTTTTTTACCCTCCCCCTCCCTCAGGGAGGGAAGTCTTACGTCAATGACATTGACTGGGATTATAGTAAGAACCGCGAAAAGGAAATCAATAATGGGATACAAACAGGATAATAAGGGGGAAAAACCCTTATTGAATACAGCATCAGGCAATTTGCCGGTTGTGTCCCGCGACTGCCGAAATGACTTCGGAATCCGCTTATGAATGCACTGATTCAGAAAGGGATTCCGAAGTTTCAGGAACATCCGGAAAAAGCACGGTTGCCGGAGTATGCTCAGTGGAATGTCAAATACATTTTTTACCCTTTTAAAAAGTCCTGACCGGGGAGTGCCGGACTGAAAGTTTGGCAGTCTGCCAAACTTTCAGTCCGGCACTCCTCCGCAGCTTTTCTGAGTGTTCAGAAATATATTGGACAGTCCACTCAATACCGGCATAAACCGGGCTTTTGAATTTCAGACTCCCTTTTCTGTATGCAGAAATCTGCCGGTGATACGGAATCATTTCAGTCTGTCCCCGGATTCCGGGGTTTCCGTATACAGGGATATTATCGAGCCCATGCTGCACCGCAATGCCATTGTGTTAAGGATTTGTCCGGAGTGCCAAGATGGAGTGAATTTGAAATATATACAAGGTTTTTTGGCTTGAAAATTTTCCGGATATCTGCAAGTATCATGAAAACGGTTCCGATCAGATATTACAGAATTATTTGCAGCATAAGGATGAAAACGGAAGGTAAGATTGATGAACCGGTAAAAAGTCATTTTCCCGGAATTCAGTCTTAATAAAATCAGCATGTTAAATTGCCGAAAAACCCGGATTTCGGACTTTTTACAGATTCATCAAGATTGAGCTTTCGGATAATTCAGAATCATATAAACGGCCATGGGCCCTGACTCACAGCGAAACATGAAAATCTCTCCCCTGACTCGTTACGGGGCGGAGCCCCGTAACGCCGGAGGTGAGGCTCCGCCTCATACTGTGTACGGGGCGGAGCCCCGGAAAAATGCGTTACGGGGCTCCGCCCCGTAACGAGTTGTACAGGACTTTCATATAAAAATGTATTGGCAGTGGGGCAAATCCGTTGATTTTTCCTGTAAGGGCGTATTGCATACGTCCTCCGGCCCCCAGCGACCTGCCTATGCAATACGCCCTTACAATGGGAAATCCCATTCATCAACGGATTTGACCCACTACCAATGTTTTGGGCAGAATGACTTTTTACCGGTTCATCAGGAGTGACTGATACAAAAGCATGAAAGGGAGGCAATAATGCCCGGTCTGAAACTGAGAAAAGAATTCCGGGGTACCCGCCTCAGGGGTACGGCCATTGAACTGAAGAACAACAGTGAAACCGGGGCCACGCAGGTAAAGGCATCGGATTTTCTGGAAATTACCTATCCTTCCGAAGATCTGCTCCGGGCCATCCGTTCTGTGGGACCGGAGCAGGCCCGGCCGGTGGTGCTGATCGGGGAACGGGGGCAGGGGAAATCCCATATCATGGCCGTGCTGTATCACCTGCTGTCAGATCCGGCGGCGATCCGTTCCTGGCTGTCGGACTGGAGCGGGCATCTGGGAGAGGCGGAACTTGCAGCAATTCCCCTGCGGGAAGGAATGCAGGTTATCAGCGAAAGTCTTCACCGTCAGACCTATAAATTTCTGTGGGATATGCTCTTTGACCGGCATCCCCGCGGGGAGTATATCCGGGGAAAATGGCAGGGCATGGGGGAAAAACAGACCGAAGTGCCGGGCTATGATCTGCTGCTGGAATTGTTCCGTGAAAAACCGACTGCCCTGATTCTGGATGAGTACCAGACCTGGTTTGACGGGCTGACCAATACCAAACAGTTTCCCTGGCGGACATGGGCCTTTAATTTTATGCAGCTTTTATCCGAGATTGCCAAAGAGCATCCGGATCTGCTGGTGCTGGCGGTTTCGGTCCGTAACGGAAGCAGCGATGCCTTTCAGCAGATTCAGCGGGTAAACCCTGTGCTGGTGGATTTTAAAGGTCCCAATGCCCGGCAGGACCGTCAGCGACTGCTGCTGCACCGGCTTTTTGAAAACCGGATGATGGTTCCGGAAGATCAGATTCAAAAACGCATACAGGCCCATGTGTCCGAATATTTCCGGCTCACGGACACGGCCCCGGCAGAGCAGGAAAAAGTCCGGGGAATTTTTACCGAAGCCTGGCCCTATGCCCCCCATCTCATGCAGATACTGGAGGATCAGATACTGGTGGCCACCCATGCCCAGGAAACCCGTGATCTGATTAAAATACTGGCTGCCCTGTTCAAGCAGCAGGGGGAGGCAGTCCCCATTCTCACGGCTGCGGATTTCCGCCTGAATGACGGAAAAAGCGGTGTCAATGCCCTGCTGGATTCGGTATCAGACCCGCATCTTGCCAAACTGCGGGAAAAGGCGCAGCGGAACATGGAAGCCGTGAGCGAAGCCGTGGGCAATCCCCTCCGGGATGTTCCCCATCTGGCCGAAATCATGGCCGCACTCTGGCTGCGTTCCCTGGCTGTGGGGAACCGGGCCGGGGCCGCTCCGCTTCATCTTCAGGCAGATATCACCCGTGACAGGGCCGTGGATGACAATGCCTTCCGGGTGGAACTGGAACTGATTGTGGAAAACAGTTTTAATATTCATCATGCCGGGGATCACCTGATTTTCCGGGAAGAGGAAAATCCCCAGGCACGGCTTCTTGCCAATGCCCGGAATGACAAACTCTTTTCCGATCATTCGGATCTGGAACAACTGGCAAAGGAAATCCGGGCGGTTCTTTTTGGCAAAGATGACAAAAACAGAAGGTTTCAGATTATTGTCCTGCGCACAGACTGGCGGACGGCCCCCTGGGCGGAACTGCCTGAAGAGGATCATCCGGATCGCTGGGACAAAGACCGGATTCCCCTGCTGGTCCTGCCTGAAAATCCCGATAAACCCGATGCACGTCTGGGAAAATGGCTGAAGGAGCATCTGCAGAAAGGGAGAAATACCATCCGTTTTCTTCTGCCGCAGACCGCTGATACCGGACTGTTTCTGGATCGGGATATGCTGGTGCTGTCCCGCGCGGTTGTGCTGGCCGGAAAATGGTCAGGGGATGATCCCCGGTATCCGAAACTGAAAAAGAAATACGAAGGGGAACTCCAAAGCATTCTCAAAAAGTGCTTTGACCGTTTTGCCGTTTTGGATGTCTGGGATTTTATGAACCCGGATCGCTGCCTGTTTCAGGTCAGCAGCCATAAGGCCCAGGGCCATGCCATACCCGAAGCCGTGGATAAATATGTGCGGGAAAACCTCTTTATCCCCGAAGATTTTGAAGAACTGGTACTGACGGCCGCCCAAAATAACGAAAGTGTGGGCAAACTGCTGCGGGAGCTTCAGGAACCCCGGCCCAACCGGCAGCCCTGTATCCCCTGGCTGGGAGAAACCGAAATCAGGGAAAAACTGCTGCGGATCTGTGCCCGCGGGAAAATCGCCATCAGTCCCAGAAATAAGGACTATCTCCAGCCTATAGACGGGGAAGAGGAAGAAGATACATGGAAACGCATACGCGGCAGACTGGGAACCGGAAAACACCTGGAGGAAACCTTTGTCCTCCTGCCCCAGGCCGTCCCCAATACCGGCGGACTGACTGACAGTTCCCTAAATGCGGGGACAGGGGATAATCCGGATACCGGCATTTCCCCGCTTTCACCGGGAACGGGAAGCATTTTCACACCCGGCACAAATCCCCCGGCCCCCGGTGTTGCGGATTCTCCGGCATCCATTTTCAGCGGAGGTTCTTCATCCAAACCCTATACGGCCCCGGCCACATCCGCGCTGAATCTGCTGGGGCAGATGGAAAAATGGGGCATCAATCCCGGCTCCCGTCTGCAGGATTTTTCCATCAGCATCGGAAAACTGACCGGAGCGCAGGCCAGTCAGTTGTTAAAATCCCTGCCCGACGGGCTGACATTTGCACTGAATCTGAAAAAAGAGGAATAATGATGCAGATTTCTTTGGACTTTATGCAGAAACTCCAATCCGGTGATGCAGCGCAGGTATGGTCGGATATTCTGGCCTACGCGTGGGAAATCTGCTCGGCTCCCCTGAATATGGCGCAGGATATTTCAGAAGATGCGGCAGAGACCGGAACCCGGATCGCTTCGGAAATCACAAAGCGGGATCGGAAACTGGCACCCATTGATCTTTTTCTGGCCACTGCGGGATGGGAACTCTGGGCGGAATATGAAAGATCCGCTGACCGGGCTGCGGAAAAACTGACCGCATGGTGGGCAAAGACAAAGGGCGGAAAAGCCGTGCTGCTTCTCGATGCGCTGTCTTTGCGGGAAGTTCCCTGGCTTCTGGAACAGGCAGAAAAGCGGGGGTACAGGCTTCACCGGGCAGAGGTCGCAGGCGCGGAACTGCCCGCAGATACCACGGCCTTTGCCAAAGCCCTGGGGTTTTCCTCCCGGTCTGCGCTGGAAAATAACGGGGCCGGAAAATCCCACCGCATGACCGGAGCCTTTACCGACAGTGTGAATCTGCCCTGGGAAGACTGCGCAGACAGTATTCAGGCGCAGCCCCAATGCTTTCTCTGGCATCACTGGCCCGATGAGCGGATTCATCAGATGGGCGAAGCGGGCAAAGGTATTTCCGCGCTGGTTCCGGAGATGATGGAACAACTGGGAAGTGATGGATTCTGGAAGCTGGTGGAAGTGATGAGTACGGGCCGCAGGCTGCTCATTACTTCGGATCACGGTTATGCGGTCAGCGGAAATTTTCCGGATGTGGACAATAAAGAACAGGCCGCATATCTGAAAAAGTTTTTCAAGGCCCGGCGATGGTCCGATGACTGCGAAGAATCCGGAAAATGGGTTCCGCCCATTGATCTGATTCTGGAAACCACGCACGGCAGAAAACGCTTTGTGCCGGGACGCCGCAAATGGAAATCCCAGGGAGGTTATCCCACCCTGACCCACGGCGGGCTGTCCGTGCTGGAAGTGGCGGTTCCTTTTATTGAGCTTTCGCGGTAAAAAAAATAAGTTGTCTGATGCTGAATTTTTATGATAAAAGAATGCCAATGTCATTGACTTAAGACTCCCCTCCCCTGAGGGAGGGGCAAGGGGGAGGGTGAAAAGCGGTTTTAATTACAGTCCGCTGCTTCCCCCTCCCACCGGGGGAGGGGAATATTCTGCCTAAGTCAATGACATTGAAAAGAATGCTTAAAGAATGCAGTAGATCGAAAAGTTTCCGGAGGAGTGCAAAAATTGTATTTTTGCATGGGGTAACCGGGAGATGCGGCGGTGCAAAAATACAATTTTTGCACTCCGGGACAGCCGTAAAACCGTATCCGGGGGAAACGTTTCGATCTGCTGATGCTTAAAGAATGCTTAAAGAATGCCTATGAATATGAAAAGAAAACCGGCACATCCGGGGCGTATTATCCGGAATATGTATCTGACCCCCCTGTCATTGACAATTACCGCTTTGGCAGAATCCCTTCGGGTTTCCAGAAAAGCCGTATCCGCCATTGTTAATGAAAGAAAATCGGTTACACCGGAAATGGCATTGCGTCTGTCAAAAGCATTCGGCACAAGTCCTGATCTCTGGCTCAATTTGCAGAAAAAACATGATGTATGGACTGCGATGAATACAGACAGAGACTGGCAGAATGTCCGGCAGATTTACCATGAACCGGTACATGTTTCCTGAACTGCTTTTTTGAAAAATCAGTTAACCGGTCAGATATACTGAAATATACAAATCCCCAATTATTTATTGTTTTAATATGGGTGATTCAACAAATTTGGCTCACTGCCCAAAATGAAATGATGTAACCCAATGTCTCTCGTTAACGCCCAAAAATATCTTTTTTGGCCTGATCCGGAAGAAATATTAAGGCCTTCGGGATCGGGACCGAAGATTTTTGCAAAACTGGCAAAAGAAAAATTAGAGAGGAATATCAGCCGATTGTCGGATGGAAAAGGCATGAGAACAGGGATCATTTCTTCAAATCCATCCAAAGATTCAACAGAATCCCCCATAGCAATTATATGTGAATTCCCAAGACCTGTATCAGAAAAGACCCTTATTGAAAGTCATCGGCTTGCATGGAATTTTTCCAGATCCCCCCTCTTAATTACAATAGAACCGCACTGTATCCGCGCATGGTCCTGCTGTGAAAGGCCGGAGCGGGCAGATACGGATATCAGCATTCAAAAGACAGAAATTGCCAAGGCCCGGTTTGATTTCCACACAGACAAATCTTTTTCTGCACAGGCAGCCGCCGGTTCGCTTCATTGGATAGAATTGGTTTCAGGAAATTTCTTCCGTAAATTCCCCACAAAATTTAAACGTGAAAACTGCGCTGACCATACCCTGCTGGAAAATCTGAGTTTTGTGAAGCAGAAATTGAATGAAAAGCAACTGGAAAATGATATATGCCATGATTTACTGGCCCGCGTCATGTTTATCCAGTTCCTTTTTGACAGAAAAGATTCCAACGGCAGGTCTGCACTGAACCGGGAGCGTCTGGAACGATTATATCAGAGCGGCATCCTGTCGGAAAAATATCATCATTTCTCTGAAATATTGAACAACCATAAAGACAGTTATGCGTTGTTTCGTCTGCTGAATGAAAAATTCAACGGAGATCTGTTTCCAGGAAAAGGAGAAACAGAAAATGACAGGGAAGCAGAATGGCAAAATGAAATCAGACAGGTAAAACCGGAACATCTTACTATTCTGTCAGATTTTGTAAAAGGCGATTTAAAACTGGACAGCGGACAGTATTCTCTTTGGCCCCTGTATTCCTTTGATGCAATTCCATTGGAATTCATCAGCAGTATTTATGAAGAGTTTGTAAAGAAAAAGCCGGGGGTGGTCTATACTCCGGGTTATCTTGCAGATTTTATCCTTGATGGTGTGCTGCCCTGGAACAGCAGTGAATGGGATATGAAAATTCTTGATCCTGCCTGTGGTTCCGGTATTTTTCTGGTAAAAGCCTTTCAACGCCTGATCCACCGAAAGAAACTGGCCAATTCCGGAGAAAAACTTAAGGCAGAGGAACTCAGGTCAATTCTGGAAAACAATCTGTTCGGAGTGGATATTGATCCCCATGCGGTGCGGGTTGCCTCTTTCAGTCTGTATCTTGCCATGTGTGATGAAATTGATCCGATTCACTACTGGGACAGAGTTAAATTTCCACGACTTCGTGATAAAAGAATTGTCTGTGCAGATTTTTTTCAGGAAAACATTAAAGGTGTGCAGACAGAGGAAGATAAAGGCCAGTATGATCTGGTTATTGGGAATGCGCCATGGGGGAAGGACAGCATTACAGATTTTGCTAAAGCATGGGCAAAGGGTGACTGGTACTCAGACAATAATGAGAAACAGATTTGGGATATCAAATATGGGGATATTGGACCTCTGTTTTTAGTAAAATCAGCTTTGCTGACCCCAAAAATTACTGGTCAGGTTTCAATGCTCCAGCCTGCCGGAAGCCTGATTTTTAATCAGGTCGATACAGCAAAAAATTTTCGTAAAAAATTATTTTCAAATTTTAATATTGAAGAAATTGTAAATCTTTCCGCGCTGGCTTATGGATTATTTAAAGATGCCCTTTCTCCGGCGTGTATCGTTACATTGTTAAATACAAATGAAAATTCACAACCTCTGCACTATATCTGTCCGAAACCGGTTTGCACCAACGAAGATGAATACAGATTTACGATTATGCCTCAAGATATAAATGTTGTATATCCGTGGGAAGTGGAAAGTGACCCGTTGATATGGTCGGTTTTGATGTGGGGAAACAGAAGAGATTATACTTTTGTTAAAAATTTATCTGCTTATACAACAATAGCGCAGTTGACAGAAAATGGTGATGTAAAAAAAAGGCAGGGCATTATTCGAGGTAACAGAAAAAAAAAGCAGGATATAATTTTAAATCGACGAATTTTTACAGCTAAAGAATTACCTCAAGAGCAGTTTCTGACAATTATTGCGGATGATCTTCCCCTAAATAATGATCCTTACACTGATTCTAAAGCTTCAACAGATTTTTCCGCCTTTGAACTGCCTCAGCTAATTCTTAAGCAGGCATGGAAAAAAAAGACCGGCAGATTTCAGGCTGCGATTGTTCATTTCAATTGTAATAAGACAGGCGGCATTCTTTGTTCAAAAAGTTATGTCAGTATCCATTCGGATGACAAAAATCGTTCACTTCTTGATGCAGCATGTCTGAGCTACAACAGTAAACTGGCGGTATATTACCTGCTGCTCACAAGCGGACGTTTTGCCTCTTACCGGGCAGAAGTATATGTAAGTGATCTGCTGAAAGTCCCGATCCCCGAACCTCGCAATGATATATTGGACAATATCAGCACCTATGATGATATTGATCATCGCATCCGGGAATTATTCGGATGTAAAGAAGCGGAATGGGTTCTGGTGGAAGACCTGTTTGATTATACCCTGCCGGATTTTAAAGGCAGTGCAAATTCTCCGGGACGCCGGGAAACCATCAGATATTCTGAAGGAACAACGGAACCTGATTTGACAGAGTATGCTGATTTTTTTATGAAAGTTTTGAAAGCCGGATTCGGACAGGAAAAAAAAATCTGCACCACCGTTTTTCATGACGCAGGCAAATATCAACTGCCGGTCCGCCTGATTGCAGTTCACCTGGAATGGCCGGGGAATGAAAATATGCGGTTTGAATTCCTTGATTCTTATACCTTATCTGAGAAATTAAAAAAGATTAACGATAATTTCTGTATGAGAGATGGAAAAGGAACCGGTGGTATTTTTTATCAGCGTATTGCCCGCGTATATGATACTGTTGAAACAGGAAATATGAAAATTCCAACGCTTTATCTCATAAAACCGGATCAAAAGCGTTATTGGACACGTTCTATGGCCATGCATGATGCAGATGAAGTCGCCAAAGATATAATGCTTTGGCAACAAAAACAGAAATCGGTGACCTGATCGGAGTCTTTTGTGCACAGAGGATTGACAATCGGTGAATTGTGCTGGCCGGATACACCTGAATTTTGTTCCGCAGCGGAAAACTGGCACTCAGGTACATCATCTGTTCTTCTCGGTTTTGTGTGGAAGGCATACGAACTGCTTGGCGCAGAAGTTTTAGCGAAGATTGATATCTCTTTGGCAGAAGAACAGATAGAAAGAAGTATTACACAATATCTGACACCAAGAATCCGTGAATATATGAGCGGTTTTGAACCTTTTTTTGTAGAACAGGGTGTTTATGAATTTGAAACGCGTCTTTCTCCATCTGCCCAGCCACCGTTATATGATATTGCTTTTATTCTCAGGGACAGCGAGAGAGTTATGTGGCCTTTGGAAGCAAAAGTGTTGAAAACAGATAAGGCCACAAGTGAATATGTGAAAGAAATAAAAGAAAACTTTTTTACCTGCCGATATGCTCCTTTTTCAAGAGAAGGAGCAATGATCGGATATATGCTGTCCGGAAAACCGGAACAGAGTTTTCTGAAAATCGCAAAAGAACTTCACACTGAATTGGTCAGCCATAGAGATTTTTCTGATCGTCCCCACAAAATTTCTTTTCACACCCGAATCGTTCCGAAAGGGAAAAAATATCCCTCAGAATTTTCCTGCCATCATTTGATTTTTCCCTTTCAATTGTTTTGGAATATCAGATAATATTTTAATTATCATTAGGTTACATTCAAAATTTCCGAAAACGATCAGAAATTTAGGAAGAAAATATGGGCAGAGGATCAAAT
Organism: Desulfobacteraceae bacterium; assembly: GCA_011390755.1. Lineage (GTDB taxonomy): Bacteria > Desulfobacterota > Desulfobacteria > Desulfobacterales > Desulfococcaceae > JAABRU01. The sequence continues at coordinate 20,686 of JAABRU010000058.1, forward strand.
CCGTCGAAGTATCAGATTGCCACTCGTAAGGGATCATATCACCCGGCATTTTAATGCCTGGGTTGGAATCAGCATAAGTGTGTAATGTAACATGCCCTTTGAGAAAAACTGTTCCAAAAGCTGGCAGGGGAAACTCCGCATCCGCATGAACCATGACTACGACCAGGCGGCCTTTCTCATGGGTTCCTGCTTTGAGGGCAGCGGCATCAACACATCCGACACCCTGAATAACCCGAATTTCATCCCCCGGAAATCCGTGGAAGACATCCTGGAATGGTTCAGCGACCACGGACATAATGCAGAAATCCGCAACGCGGCCATCCGTGCCCTCCGCCTCTACCGATCCTGGGAAGCCCGGCAGAAACAGGGACAGGAGCAGATGGGCCTGCCGATGGGGTAAAAATACCGGATGGGGGACTTGCGATGATTATCATCCGGTGATATGTTATTACAGATATGAAAAAGAAAATATATTCAGAAGAAGATTCTTCCCTGGAAACCCTGCTGGAACTTAACGGAGAAATATTTCCAATGGATAACGGATATTGGACAAAAATCGAAGCCTATCCGGTTGAGCCGGATAAACATATACCGCACGGTATCCGATATTCACTGACCCTGCACGACAAATACAACTATCGGATTTTAGGTTTTGACAATGCCCATGCATACAAACCGAAAAGAAAAAAATACGGAGCCCGCAAAGTCACATGGGATCATAAACACAAGAATGAAAAAACTGAACCTTATGAATATGAATCTGCCAGTGAACTCTTAAAAGATTTCTGGTATGAAATTGAGCAGATTATCGCTTAGAATCATAGCAAAAGGATAAACATGAAAAGAAAAACAGTAAAAATCGGAATAATATCCCGGCAGGGATATAAAAACCGAACCCTGGCCATTGCCAGAGGGGAATACAGACCTGCACCGAATGAACCCAAAATCTGGTTTGAATCCCTTCAGTCTGTTTCTCAGGTTCTCAGCAATGAAAATCAGGAATTATTAAAAATTATCCTGGAACAAAATCCGGAATCAATCAAAGAACTGGAACAGGCAAGCGGAAGAAAGAGCAGCAATTTATCCCGCACATTAAAAATGATGGCCGGCTACGGCATTGTTGAACTGGAGAAATGCAGCAGAAGTGTCCGACCCATTGTAAAAGCGACCGATTTCAAAATTGAATTCGGCCTTACCACCCCTTTTTCCTGACCTCAGGAGCTTCCCATGAACACCATCAGCAACCGTAGGAGGAAAAATATGAATTCCGTACCATTGCCTGAATTCGAGGCCAATTGCCATTTTTTTCTGGAACAGGTGAATAAAAGTGGCAAACCACTGATTCTGTTGAAAAATGGAAGCCCATTTACCCGCATACTGCCCTGCTCCCCTCCGAAAAAAACTTTGTTCGGTATGCACAAGAATGAAATAAAGATTCATGGGGATATTGTTTCTCCGATGGATGTGGAATGGGATGTCCTCAAATTTCCTGACCTCAGGAGTTTCCCATGAACATCATCAGCAACCGTACCTGGACCCGCAAAGGATTCTCCCTTTTATGGGATGTGCAGGCACTTTTTTCCATTGCCGAACCTTCGGGCGTAATTTCCATGCGTCAGTTCTTTTCCATGCCCGGACAGTGGCCGGACGATCTCCCGGCTGCGGAAGGGGATGCCCTGATCGTGGCCGGGCTGGAAGGCTGTCTGGACATTCTTTCTGAAAAGGATGCGGTTCTTTGGATGGAAACAGACCTGAAACACTGCATCCTTTCCTTTCAGGATGAATATGAAGGGGATGCGGCCCTGATTTTCTGGCTGCCCGGCGGAAAATACCGGATTATCCCCAATATCGCGGCCCAGACCTATCATTGGAAATGCACAGCCCCGGACAGAGACCGTCACCTCCCCATCGGCAGAAACCTGTGGGCCGGTGCGGAAAACGAAGTGTACCGCATTCTCCAATCCCAAGAAAACAACCCGGACCCGGACGGCCCGGCCTGGGCCGGATTATACCATCCGAGGGTGTCGTGATGTCTGCATTCCCCCCCGGCCAGCGCATCCGCCACCCGGAATACGGCGAAGGTTTTGTTATCCGGGATACGGGAAACGGGTTCATCCTGGCGGTTTTTCCTTCTGTGGGAGAACGGCAGGTCTCCCTGTCCTCCCTTCAGACGGTACTTTCCCGCGAAGAACAGATGCTCGCGGCTGTGGAAGGCAGTGAAGAACGGCAGCGGAATGTTTTCCTCACATATGAGGCCCATGCCATCCCCCTGCTGGAAAGCTCGGCGGCCCTGACATCGGCCCGCATTGACCTGCTGCCCCATCAGATTGTACTCACCCACCATGTGGCCACGGCCTCTCCCCGGCGTTTCCTGGTGGCCGATGAAGTGGGGCTGGGCAAAACCATTGAAACCGCCCTGATCCTGCGGGAACTGGCCAGCCGGGGCGAACTGGAGCGGGCCATTATGGTGGTTCCGGCCGGTCTGGTGAATAACTGGCACAGCGAACTTAATGAGCTATTTCACCTGAACTTTGAAATCTTCGGCTCCGAAGGTGATATTACCGACCGCCGCTCCAACGCCTTTGCCAAGCATAACCGCCTTATCGCCAGCATTGACACCTTAAAAAGACCGGAGAGAATCCGGCGTTTGCAGCAGGCCCCGCCCTGGGATCTGGTGGTATTTGACGAAGCCCACCATCTCACCGCATACAAAAACGGCTCACGCATCAAAAAAACCAAAAACTACAAACTGGCCGAAGCCCTGAAAAAACACTGCCGGGATCTGCTTCTGCTCTCGGCCACCCCGCACCAGGGAGACAATTTCCGATTCTGGATGCTCGTGCAACTGCTGCATCCTTCCCTGTTCAAAGACCCGGAAGATATGGTGGAAAACCGTCACCGCCTCAATTCCGTTGTTTTCCGGCGCAGCAAGGCCGATGCCTGCAAGGCGGACGGTTCCCCCCTGTTTTCCCGGCGCCGGGTGCATACAGAATCCTTTATCATGTCGGAGGCCGAACGGGATTTTTATGCGGAACTCCGCCAATACCTTCAGGACGGTTTTGCTTTGGCCAAACGCAGGGGAAACAAAGGCCGTGCCCTGGGTTTTGTCATGAGCATTTTTCAGAAAATTGCGGCCTCCAGTTTTGCAGCCGTGGGCCGTACCCTGCGGCGCCGCCTTCTCATGCTGACCGTTCACGAAGCCATTCTCAAAGATGAGGCATTGGAAACAGACGCCAGGGAGCAGTTGTATGATGAAGCCCGGACACTGATTCATGAAGAATTCGGCATCCCCCGCAACCCCATGGGATACGGGGAATGCGACCGGATTCTGGCCGACATCCGCATCCGACTGTTGAAAAAACTCAGTGATGAGGAACTGTTTCTGGCTTCGGATACCGGGGCCGGAGAGCAGTCTGCCATCCTGGGGGAAGATATGGCTGTTCTGCCGGTCGGACTGGCCCTGCCCGAAGAACGCTTACGGATTTCCGCCCTTCTGGACAGTTTTCCGCGGCAGCCGGAAACAAAGGTGGAAAAACTCCTGCACGGTCTCGGCAGTCTGTGGCATCAGAATCCCAAAGAAAAAATTGTCATTTTTGCCACCTATCTGGGAACCGTGGAACTGCTGGGACGGGAGATTGACCGGGCCTATCCGGGGCAGGGGGTGGTGGTGCTCAAAGGCGGGGATCACGGCAGCAAACTTGCGGCCGAACGGCGTTTCAAATCGGAAAAGGGCCCCCGTGTGCTGGTCTGCACTGCCGCCGGACGGGAAGGCATCAACCTCCAGTTTGCCCGGATTCTTTTCAACTTTGATCTGCCCTGGAATCCCATGGATATGGAGCAGCGCATCGGCCGCATCCACCGTTACGGTCAGCATCATACGGCCCAGGTGTATAACCTTGTTCTTTCCGATACCATTGAAGGCAAAATCTTTCTCCTGCTGGATGACAAACTTCATGAAATCGCCCGGACACTCGGTAAAACCGATGAACAGGGCCGTATAGCCGAAGATTTCCGCTCCCAGATACTGGGCCAGCTTTCCGAACGCATCAAATATGACCGGCTGTATCAGGAAGCCCTGTCCGACCCGGAACTGCGCCGCACCCGTCTGGAACTGGAAGCTGCGCTGAGCAATGCGGATCAGGCCCGGAAAGTGGTATTTGAGCTTTTCCAGGATCTGGATGAATTCTCCCTGGAAGATTTCAAACCTTTTTCTGATACTGAAACCGGTATGCAGCGGATACTCCGTTTTCTTCAAACCGCAGTCAAAAGCAGTCATTCCATTGTCCGCAAAGATCAGAATCTCTATGAAATCCGGGAGCATGAAAAAGGTGGGGTACATTCTTTTACCACAGACCGGGATGTATCACGGCAAAAGGAAGACCTGGAACTGCTGGGGCTGGATCATCCCCTGATACAGGAAAATATCCGCAAATGGAAAGACTCGGAACCGGTGCATCTGGGGCTGTCGGTCAAAGGCAATCCGGAACAGCCGGTCATCCTGACCTGGTGGCTTATTGAAATCCTCAAAGGAAAGGGGGAAAGACAGTCTGTTATCCTTCCTCTGGCCGTGGATACAGCGGGAACAAGAATTCCGGCAATGGAAAAAAAAGGGGAGGAAATTTTTCATGCACCGCCGGTCAGACCGAAGTTTGATCTCCAAACCCGGATTTCCATATACAGGGATATTCTCGAGCCCATGCTGCACCGGGAACTCAGATACAGAAATCTGATTCAGAATGAAGGCGGATTTTCCGCAAAAATGATCTGCTGGGTGGAGGCCGTGTGAAAAAGTTCTCTGCCGGTCTATACCCATTTCACTGCATAGGGATCATAATACAGCAGAACCTGACGGCCCGGATATAATCCTTTCTGCTGTGCTTCTTCGGGGTTCAGAAGGGCGGTAAGGCAGATATTGGCGATGCGGATGTCGGCTATGATGCGTCCGCTTCTGTTTTCCAGACTGAGACGGGATACAATCCCTTCCAAGGGAGAGAAAGAGAGGGGAGGATATTTTTCTGCCATTCCGATGCGGAAAGATTCCGGGGGGAAGACGGCCACCGAGTTTTCCGCGGGTGGCGGGGATACGGCAATGTGCAGATTTCCGTTGAGTTTTTTTATCCACAGCCCCTTTTCCCCCGCCTCCCAGGGGCCGAAGATCATGCTTTCATGACCGGAGCCGAAAATACGACCCCGGAAGAGGTGGATAACCTGATCGCTGACATTATGGAGCCACTGAATGTCATGACTGGCGATAATAAGAGTGGTTCCCCATTCCTTCTGCGCCTGAAGCGCGGCTTCCTTGATCTGCCGGATACTTCCCGCATCCACACTGGCCGTGGGTTCGTCCAGGATCAGGACCTGGGGGCGCAGGACCAGTCGGGCGGCCAGGGCCACGCGCTGGGCTTCTCCGCCGGAAAGTTCATGCCACTGGCGGTGTGCGAAAATATCGGGATGAAGTCCCACCATGTGCAGGGCTTCGTTTATCCTGTTTTCCGCATTTTCTGCATCTTTCCGTAATTGCAGTCCATATACCACATTTTTCCGCACCGTGCGTTTCATCAGGTAGGGGGTCTGGGGCAGGAGTGTGACCTGGGAACGGACTCCGGGGGAAAAGGGTTTTTCCGCTTTCCCTTTATAACGGATTTCACCCTGAGAGGGTTCATCTATAAAGGCCATGAAGCGCAGCAGGGTACTTTTGCCGCTGCCGTTGGGTCCCATAAATCCGGTAATGCTGTTTTGGGGAAGGGATAATTCCGGAATATCCAGCACGGGCGCACCGTTGTACTGATGTTTCAGATTCCGGATTTCATAAACGGGAATACGGGAAGGCATTATTTTTTCCGTAAAAAAGACAGTGAAAGATTCACAACAAAGGCAATGGCAAGGAGAATCAGTCCCAGGGCAATTCCCATATCAAACATGCCTTTATTGGTTTCCAGGGCAATGGCCGTTGTCACCGTGCGGGTATGCCATTTGATATTTCCGCCCACCATCATGGAAATCCCCACTTCGGTTGTCACTCTTCCGTAGGCATTGATCCCGGCCGCCAGAATGCCGAAACGGGATTCCCACAGGGTGCTGAGGAATAACTGCTTCCGGCCGGCTCCCAGGGACATGAGGGTAATCCGCAGATCCCTGTCCATGCTTTCCACCGCAGTTGCAGTTAAAGCCGTGACAATGGGCAGAGCCAGAAGGGTCTGACCGATGGCAATACCGGGAAGGGTGAAGAGCAGTTGCAGATCGCCCAGCGGGCCTCTGCGGGACAGAAAAGCATAAACCAGCAGACCGATAAAAACCGTTGGCAGGGCCACAAAGGTATCCACGATCAGCCGTACCTGCTTTTTGCCTGCAAACTGTTTATATCCCAGCAGAAAACCCGCGGGAATCCCCATGCTCAGGCTGGCGAGCATGGACAGGGCGGAAACGCGGAGGGTGGCGGAAACCGCAGACCAGGTTTCCGGATCTCCGGAAAAAAGAAGTTCAAGGGCTTTCAGGAAACCGTCAAGCAGGAAGTTCATGGATGTTTATTTCATGGAAAACGTAGGTGCGAAAAATTTTTCGCCCCTACATCGGGTCAATAATTATTTGGCATTGGGTGTGAACAGTACCTTGTTCATCAGTTTGAAATCCCCGATGAGTTTCCGGGCTTTTTCCCCGGTGATCCAGTCGGTGAATTTCTTTGCCAGTTCATTTTGGGCTTTGGGGCATCGGGCCGTGGGGATGGAAATCACGCTGTACTGATTTTTCAGATTGTCATCCCCTTCCACCAGGATTTTCAACGCAGGATTTCCGCCTGCATTGGCTTCGTATTTGATATAGGTTCCCCGGTCGGTCATGGTATAACCGCCTCTCTCTGCGGCAATGCTGATGCTGGCCAGCATTCCCTGCCCGGTCTTGCACATACCATTCCTCTTTTTCCGGCACGGCGATCTCAGCGGCTTTCCAGAGGGAAAGTTCTTTTTTATGGGTTCCGGAATTGTCCCCCCGGCTGACAAATACAGCTTTTTTCTCCATAACCGTTTTCAGGGATTCTGCCACGGATTTGCCTTTGATCCCTGCGGGGTCCGCTTCCGGTCCGATAATGACAAAATCATTGAACATGATTTCTTTTCTGTCCATACCGAATCCGGCTTCCGTAAATGCCTTCTCTGCCGCGGGTGCATGAACCATCAGCAGATCCACATCGCAGTTTTCCCCCATCTTCAGGGCTTTTCCGGTTCCGGTGGCAGTCCAGCGCAGTTCCACCCCGGTGTCATTTTTGAATTCAGGGGACAGGTAATCCAGCAGACCGGTATTATCCGTGCTGGTGGTGGTGGCCATCATCAGTACCGGTCCCTCGGCCATTGCTGCGGGTGCTACTGCCAGAAATACCAGCATCAGTGCTGCAAAAAATCTTTTCATCATGCTTTCTTTCTCCTTTTTGTGAATATTTATTTTATTTTTTCCCTTTCAACCGGAAAATACTCAGTACACCGCTTTGAAAGTCCGTCACCCCTCCGGTTCCGCCAGGGGTGTATGCAATACGCCTGCAGGGGGACGGATTTACGAAGTGCTGTATTGGAAATTTTCCGCGTCCCAATCTGATTCATTTTCCGACTTGTGCCGACAATACTTTTTCTGCAATATGCCGGTTCAGATTGTTATCCTGCGTTAAAATCGGTTCGTATATATGAAAAAAAGGAAAATTTATCAAGATAAAAAAAAGAATAACTCAAACTGACAGTATCAGACCGTCATTTTTTGGGGAAACATTATTCGGCAGTGGTCCGAAATCTGCTGATAAAACGGATTCCGTCCCCTTCCATAATATTCTGCTTATTCCGGAAGGAAAGAGGGGAGTCCGAAATCTGCTGATGAAACAGATTCCGTCCCCTCCCGGAGCCTGCGGGGGCCTAATGCATACATCCGCATATCCGGGGCGTATATGGCACACTTCCGCAGGAGGAAAACGGGAATTAATACCGATTAGCAGAGAGGATTCTCAGAGACGCGGGAAACGGTATCTCGGCGGTGTTATCCTGAATTATTCACAAATCAGTCTTTTACAGTAAATACAGGAAGACACAAAAAACTGAGTTTTGCAGCCGTATTTTCGTATAAGCAGAATAATCAGCAGTTTATCTGCCAGAGACGAAAACGTGTGAATAATGCAGGTCAATGTCATTGACTTAAGGGGCCCGGTAAGAAATAAATCCTCCGGAAATATCCTGCGGATAAACAGAAACTGTGCATTCCGTCCCCTAATCAGATGAAACGGGGGAGTTATTTTTTGCTGAGTGCCTAAACCCCCCCTCCCAACGGGGGAGGGGGATTTTTTGCCCAGGTCAATGACATTGTCCTGCACATCGCAGAGACGCACGGCCGTGCGTCTCTGCTTCAGGCAGGTTCAGAAATATAAAAACTAAATTACTCACATACTACTGCGTTTTTCCGAATACTTCCGGCGGTTTCTGTGTACTGCCGGTGGCATTGGGGAAATCTTCGGCCACATAGGCTTTTTTGTTCTCTTTGATCATGTGGCGGCCTTCTTCCATAAAGGTATTATAGCGTTTCTTGCATTCATAAAATCCGTGCCACCAGGAATAATCCGGTGCCATCATGGCCGCGCCCATTCTGGCCCTGCGCCCTTCATGATGCCAGAGTTCGTAGTATTCCACCTCCATGACTTCATCAAAGAATTTTGTATTGTCCAGCAGGCCTTTGGCATAGAGATCATCCAGCATTTTCTTGGCCGGTTTGAAATAGACCTCATTATATTCTTCCACCACCCTGTCCATCTGGCTGAAATGTCCGTCTGTCCAGGTTTTTCCATGACACTGCATACAGATTTCGCTCATCTTCTGCCGCTCGGTCTTCCAGTTGGTTTTGGCAGGGAAGGCTTTGAAATCCTCCGGTCGCACGGTGAGAGGAGCCTGCAGTTCCCAGGCCAGTCTTTCGGTAACATCGTGACTGGTCATCACCGTACCGGCTCCGGACATATGGCAGGACGCGCAGGTCGGCCCCCTGTAATCCACACCCGGTGTCCAGGTTCCGGGGGCCGCAGTCCAGTTGTATTCATCTCCGAAAGCTGCGTAAATATCCCCGTGTTTGGATTCGGTATAAATTTCAATCTGGGGATGATCCGGGCCCAGATGGCACTGACCGCAGGCTCCGGGTTTCCGGGCTTCCATCACGGAAAAGCGGTGCCGGGTATGACAGCTGGTACAACTGCCTTTGCTGCCGTCCATATTGATCCGCCCTACGCTCACATTGGGCCAGGTATCGGGGTCCAGTTTGCCGTCTTTTAATTTCAGTACTGTGCCGTGACAGTGATAGCAGCCGTTTATTCTCTCGAAATCACTGTTCATGCCGTTGTTCAGCCAGGGATCAATCTTCCACATGATTTCAACAGTATTGGCATGTTTGCTCATGCTGTACTGTTTACTTTCATCCGGGTGGCAGCGGGAACAGTCTTTGGGGGTTACAACGGCTGCGACCGGGACACTGTATTCTTTGGTCCCGTATTTCAGATCCGAGCGTTCATACTGTTTGAAATGTTCTTTGCTGACATCCGGGTCATGCTCTTCGGCCTTATGGCAGTCATAGCAGGTGATATTGGCACTGGCATGACGGCTGTTGGCCCAGTCCGCAAAAAGCCCCGGGTGTTCCTTTTTATGACATTCGATACAGGCCATGGCCTCTTTGGGCATACTGCGCTCAATGCGGAAGGATTTTTCTTTGGGCATATTCCCTTCCGTACCGTTTTCCGCCCGGACATTTCCTGTTAACCAGAACATCATGCACATTATCACTGACAAAATCCGCAAACCTTTTTTCATACCTCCTCCTTTCATTTTCAGATGCAGTCCCTCAACTATATCCCCAATCCTCTGTACGATTCCCGATACTGCTTGTAGCCGTAATGATCTCTCGGATTATGGACGAGATTTTTATGGCAGTCCACACATTTTTTTTCATATCCCGCACGGGCATAGAGAACATCCCGGTGGGCCAGCATGGCCCCCCGTTTGTTGGGAATGTGCAGAATATTTCTGTGGCATTTCTGACACTGTTCATTTTTAAAAGAAGCATAGGCCTTCTGCCGGTTTTTTTCATGATCATATGTATCCTGGGTAAAATGCATAACAATATCCTTGATACCGTGCATGGTTTTGGCATAGAAGAAATCATAGGTATGCTGGGGGGCGGGCAGATGGCAGTCCATACAGTCTGCGACAAATCCGTGGGCATTGTTGACATGACTGGAGGTTTTCCATGTATCATAGGCAAACTGAATTTCATGGCAGGATGCGCAGAACTGCGGTGTGGATGTGCGTACCATTGCATAATAGGAAAGACTGAAAAGCGGAAAGGCGAGTATCAGACCGAGTGTGACAAGAATCAGGGGTTTAAGCAGTTTCTTCATGGACATCCCTCCTTTTCTTTGCAGTTGCAGGATTTCGGGAAATTCGGACAGTAATGCATTTCCGTGTAATATGAAGGTCAATGTCATTGACGTAAGCAGAATATTCCCCTCCCCCGGCGGGAGGGGTCTGGGGAGGGGGAAGCAGCGGACTGTAATTAAAGTCTCTTTTCACCCTCCCCCTGCCCTCCGCCCCTCCCTTAAGTCAATGACATTGATATGCAGATACAGAAAATGAACATATATACTGTCTCTTATGACAATTTATTGACTTATGTCAATTTTATCCGTTTTATTTGTACTATTTTATACATAAATATATCTCTGAATTAAATCTTCATGCATCCGCTTGATATAAGTCAATGCAATACACAATATAATAAAGGTATAAATACGTTCAGATGATAATTCCACGGCCTGCAGTTCCGGGTAAATGCTCTGTCTGTGCTGATGAAGACCTGAATTCAGCGGTTTTTTTTCAGAAAAAACCGCCTGAATATCTGATAAGCGGAACCCTGCCTGTTTTAAATCTTCGGAAAAATTAAAACAGGGCATTATAAAACCGGATTTCCCGAAATGATTTTATAACTGCCTGATTTTACAATTCCGAATGTAAATCTTCATCCGCATTGTCTGAAAAACTGCGGGAAAAACCAGGATGCGCATTTTTCTGTGATGGTCTGTTTTCCGTCATGCGATTCATCCACAATCAGTAGATCGAAACGTTTCCGGAGGAGTGCAAAAATTGTATTTTTGCATGAGCCGGCCCTGCAAAAATACAATTTTTGCACTCCGGGACAGTCGTAAGGCCGTATCCGGGGAAAACTTTTCGATATACTGACAATTATAAAAACCCGGATTCAGAGCATGTCACAGGATAAAAAATTTACAGAAAATAAAAATGGTGGTTTCGTAAAAAGTCAAAACCTAAAATTTCAGCGCAATATATTGTGTGTAATTGCTCCGGTAATCGCTATATAATGCAGCAGAATTTTTATCGAGGGACTTCTTACGGGTTCATCAAAAATAAGGAGGTATGATTATGAGATGTCCCGGACAGGATACATTATACTGGAAAGAGGATGCCATATATGAGGTCAGATGCCCGGAATGTGGCAAAGATGTGGAATTTTTCAAAGATGATACGGCCCGGAAATGTGAGCATTGCGGTCACCGTTTTGTAAACCCGAAAATGGATTTCGGCTGCGCTGCCTACTGCAAATACGCGGAACAGTGCATCGGAACCCTGCCCCCGGAGGTGCTGGCACAGCAGGAAAATCTGCTGAAAGACCGGGTGGCGGTTGAAATGAAAAAATATTTCCGCACAGATTTCAAACGCATCGGCCATGCCACCCGTGTGGCCCGCTATGCGGAGCGCATATGCCGGGAGGAAGGCGGCGATTTGGCTGTTATTCTTTCGGCTGCCTATCTGCACGACATCGGTATTCATGAAGCCGAAAAAAAACACGGCAGCACATCCGGGAAATACCAGGAGCTGGAAGGTCCGCCCATTGCAAGGGAAATACTGGAAAAACTGGGAGCAAAGGAGCAGATGATTGAAGAGGTCTGCGATATTGTGGGGCACCACCACCATCCCCGCCCCGAAGAAAGCCTGAATTTTAAGATATTATACGATGCGGATCTGATTGAAAATCTGTCGGAAAAGCATAAAGAAAAGGAAATTGAAAAAGAGCGGTTGGAAAAAATAATTGCCAAATCCTTTCTCACCGAAAGCGGGGCCAGAGAGGCGGAAAAGGTGCTGCTGAAAAAATAAAATATATTCCGGATACTTATTTCTTTTTTTGCAGAAAAAGACACCTTTGATGCCCTTTTTTTTATTTTCTTCTTGAAAAACACGGCAGAAAGTTTATAATTGTAATTCGGTTGTGCTAGGCGGGGAGCTAGCGGTGCCCTGTACCCGAAATCCGCTTTAAGCGGGGCTGAACTCCCCCCCGAGGGTTTTCACCCGGAAAGGTTTCATCCTGACCGGCCGCCGCGCAACAGACACTCGCGAACCTTGTCAGATCCGGAAGGAAGCAGCAATAAGTGATGGCGTCTGTGTCGCGGATCGATCCCGGTTTGTGCCTGTTACCGATTCGGGAGGAATTCAAAGGGGGGTGCATAACCGTTTTTCTGCACACTTCCTCTCATTAGCATCCCTTTCAAACAAACAGAAAGGAGGTTCCAATGCAAAAGCTGATCTTTTTTCTGCTCCGTTCCTTTTCCGGAATACTTGCCGTATTTCTGTTCATGACAATCACCGCATCTGCCGGGGGACGTTTCAGCGATAACGGAGACGGCACAGTGACAGATCATAAAACAGGGCTGATGTGGTCCAAATCCGATAATCAGGGAAATATCAGCTGGCATCAGGCGGTAAAATGGGTCAAATACACTTTTGCGGATACCATAGCCTCTCCCTACAATGACTGGCGGATGCCCACACTGGAAGAACTGGAAAGCCTGTATTCCCAGGATGCAGCGTATGAAGGATATGAAACCGACTGCGCTCAGAAGGTGAAAATTGTGCCGGAAATTGAGCTGAGCTGCGGATGGTTATGGACTTCGGAAAAAAAGAATATCACCGCCCGCCTCTATAATTTTCAAAAAGGATACCATTATACCGATCGGATGGTAAAAACCAGAGGCTACCGGGTTCTTCCGGTGCGCTCCCTGAAGTAATCCCTGTCTGTCAAATCCCCCGCTTTTCAAACATCCGCTTTCTGTCCGGCATTAGGCAGCTGAATTTTGGTGAACTGCCAAAAAGTCAGATTTCCGGCATTCGCTGTTAACAAAATCAGGTGGTTTGCCAGTATCAAAATCTGATTTTCGGACTTTTTCTGCAGGACCGTCCGTTGTAAACAGCAGATCTCCGACCGGCAGTGCTGTTTCCGGAAATCTACAGCAGTTTCGGTGCCGGAAAACGGAAATCATGGGGATGACCGCAGCGGAGACAGTGAAAATGCTGCCCGGCTTTTTCCCGGTCAATCATATGAAGGGGCAGCATATAAATTTCCCCGCACTGCCCGCATGTCAGGGGAAGGGGCCGCGGACTGCCGCAGTCCGGACAGTAGCGGGACTGCCGACTTTCAAAACCGCAGCTCAGGCAGTGATGCCGGTCCGCTGCCCCTCCTCTTTCTTCTTCCGCATATTCCCGCATCCGGAGCAAATCCCCAACAGATTTATGCAGCACTTCCGCAGACTGCCCATATTCTCTGCCAAATCTATCCGCCTCCTCCTCCAGGGCCGCAGACTGCCGGGAAAATTCCTCCTCATCACGGATATTTATCAATGATTCCATGCGGCTGCGCAGATCCGCACTCCGTGTTCCCAGCTCGGATAAGTGCCCGCTTCTTTTTTCAATAAACTGCCGGGTAGGCAGGTGTTCCTCTGCATCGGGATAATCCATAAGCACTGTGATTTTCTTTTCCAGGGCATCTGTTTCCTGATGGATTTTTGTCAGTTTCTCCACGGTTTTCCCGATTTTTTTTTCCACAGACATGCGCCAGGCCGCAAATGCCTTTTTTTTCTTTTCCGCGTCTTCTTTTTCCTGCGCCCTTTGTATCTCTGCCTGCCTTTCCTGTATTTTCTTCTCTGCAAAAGCCTTTCTTTTTTCCAGCCATGTCTTGTAGGTAAGGGTAATAAAAGCCGCCGCAAAGACAGTGAAAGCAATAAAAACATAACTGCGGTAAGGGCCGCCGTACACTCCGTTGATGACAATTCCGAGAGTAAACAGGGCCAGGGGCAGCACATGTGTAAAGGAAAAGGAGATGTCCAGAAAACGCCCGGTATGAATCATCAGCAGGGGCAGGGATAAGAGGGTGGAAAGGAGCAGGGCCGCAGGTGTATTCATGCTTTCCCGCAGATTGAGAACCGTAAAAATGAGAAAAAACAGGGAATAGGTCAAAGCCAGCAGCAGAAAATGCCCCAGACGGAAATTATCCAGTCGCCCCGGCCGGCGGAGATCGTTGAGATACATAAACCCGATACCGAAAAGAAAGACAGCCAGTCCGGCCAGTCGCAGAAAATGGATGACCCGGCCCGCAGGTGTCATGGCCCCGGGCAGTTCCACAATGATCTGCCGGTCTGTAATAAGATTTTTAAAATGCCACAGCAGATGCCCCTCTGCCAGAATTTCCGGCTGCAGGGCTTCGGGCGGGATAAGTTCCGATGTTCCGCCTTCCAGCATCATTTCGATTTTCAGCAGTCCGGCCCGGCCCGCCCCCGGTCCCTCATAGATATAGCGTTCATTTCCCTGGGTATTATAACGCACTTCGGCCTTCATTTTTTCATCAGAAGACAAAGGGCCGTACCACTCAATCCCCTGCAGACTGTATCTGACATCCTCCGGCTCTTTCAGAGAATCGGAACCGGAACGGGAAATTTTTAAAGAAACATCCCGCGCCTGACTTGTGCCTTTGGGAAAGGGAAAGAAAAGCCGCACAGTATTCCGGGCAGCATGGGGATTGGAAAAGGTGTAAGTTGCGCTGAAATCAACATCAAAAAGGGTATAAACCTTAAATTTCCGGATATAATCACTGACCTTCAGTTTCACCTGTATATCCGCAGTATCTGTCAGGGGAATCACAGACAAAGGAACAGCAGTTTTTGTCTCTTCGGCATTCTGACTTTTCCGGGGGGAAACAGTCCGGGGCTGCCTGTCCGAAGGATTTTCTTCTGTTCCTGATTTTTCCCGCACTCCCAGAAAAGCCGGAATGACCACGGCTGCAAGAATCGCGATAATCACAACCACAACCAGCAGCTCTATGAGGGTAAATCCCCGGTTCTTTTTCATCATAAGCTCCTTTTGCAATACGGAATAATCTCTTTCACTCAGAAACGCACTCTGCGGTATGCTGTGTACGGGGCAGAGCACCGGAAAAATGTGTTACTGGGCAGGGCCCGTAACGAGTCGGGTTGAGACTTTCATATAAAACAAATATTCTCAGCCTCCGGAGCCTGATGAATTTTCACGCCCCCGTAACTGCAAACACTGTTTCCACCCGTACCCCGCTTTCCTCATCTTCATAGTCCTTTTCGTATTTCTCCCGGTTGGCATCGTCTATA
>JAABRU010000358.1 GCA_011390755.1 Desulfobacteraceae bacterium
TTTCACCCAACGGGTGAAGAGCAGGAAACCGCTGCGCCCCTGATATTTCCGGCCGGAAATCATTTTCAGGTCTGAGAATCGCTCAATTTAGGTGATAGTCTGTTTCAGTTGTGGCAGGGCACAATACAATATTCAGGAAAAATGAAACATCTGAATTTTTGGAAAAATCCGGTGTTTTAACCCATGACTTCAAATTTGACAGAGCACTATTGTATTGTTTCATCCGGATTTTTGGATAAACAGATTCCAATTTTGCACTCCTCCGGAAACTTTTCGATTTACTGATATTTGCAGAATAATCTGAATCCTGCCGGGAATAAATACTTTCAGGCATGTATATCCGTGGTAGAAAAATCCAGATCGTAAGCGCTGTTGCAGATTTTCAGAAATCGAAAGCGGTGAGGAGGCAGTAGTGCTTTGTCAATTTTAAACTGACGGGTTGCAGGTCCTGAATTTTCCGCAGGGCGGGCACATGCTTTTCCGTGCCCGCCGCCTGCACTGCCCACCCTGCGGAAAAAATCAGCCCGCCAGTTTAACTTTGGCAAAGCAGTAGTCCGAACGGTAAGGCAGTGAAATGTAATTTCAGGAAGTCTGCACATTTATAGCCCGCAGCACATGAAATGATGCTGAATTTTTTATCCGGGTAACTGATACACAAAGGCAAAAAAGATTATATTTGTATCAGGCCATTTGCGACAATCTGTAACTGTGTCCGTCAGAAAAAATAATAAAATTTCAGGAGAAAAACTGCCCTCCCGACATCCGGTATAAACAGCATAATTTTTCCGCATTTGAACTCATAAGCACAGTCTGTGATGAAGGCGTGTATAACGTTTGGCGGTTTTATTGTTGCTGACGGCAATGGCCAGGGCTTTTTTTGTTCCCACCAGCACCACCAGTTCCTTTCCGCGGGTAATCCCCGTATAAATCAGATTCCGCTGCAAAAGCATATAATGCTGAATCAGTATGGGCATGACCACAGCCGGATATTCCGAACCCTGGGATTTATGCACGGAAACCGCATAGGCCGGAATAACTTCATCCATATCCGGATAATCATAAATGACTTCCCGTTTATCAAAAGAAATATGCACTTCCTGCACATCCGGAAGAATCCGTACAATTCTGCCCATGTCACCGTTGTATATCTCTTTGTCATAATTGTTTTTAATCTGCATGACTTTGTCGTTCATTTTATATGTCCGCTGGCCGCGGACAATACCGCCTTCCCCCGGATTCAGCACTTTCTGCAGCGCTGTATTCAGATTTCCCGCACCCGCAATCCCTTTGTGCATGGGGGAAAGTACCTGGATATCATCCACCGGATCAAAACCGAATCGTCGGGGAATGCGTTCCCTGACCAGACGGACGATAATGTCCAGCACGGCCTGCGGTTCTTCTTTCTGGATAAAATAAAAATCGGTTTGGGGAGAATCATTTTCGCACAGCGGCATGATTCCCCGGTTGATGCGGTGGGCATTGACGATAATCCGGCTTTCTCCGGCCTGCCGGAAGATTTCATTGAGACTAACCACCGGAACCGCAGCGGAAGAAATAATATCATTGAGCACATTGCCTGCACCCACTGAGGGCAGCTGGTTTACATCCCCCACCAGAATCAGCCTGGCCCCGTTGGGCACGGCCTTGAGCAGATGATACATGAGCACTGTGTCAATCATGGAGGATTCATCCAGAATCAGCATATCGCAGTCCAGGGGATTTTCATAATTCATTTCAAACTGCCCTTTGGCCGGACTGAATTTCAGCAGGCGGTGAATGGTTTTGGCCGGATGTCCTGTGGTTTCGCTCATACGTTTAGCGGCCCGTCCGGTGGGGGCGGCCAGCAGTACCCTGGACTGCGATGCATCCAGAATTTTCAGTATGGCATTGATAATGGTGGTTTTACCGGTTCCGGGACCGCCGGTGATGACCATGACCTTGCTGCACAGGGCTGTACGTATGGCATCTGTCTGTTTTTCGGCCAGGCGGATGGTCAGCCGATCCTGCACCCATTGCAGGGCTTTGTCCGGATCATGCTCCTGCCAGAGAACCGGCACATGGATGAGAATTTTCAACCGCCGGGCAATAGCGCTTTCACAGACGTGAAAATGGGTGAGATAAACGGCCTTGTTGTTGATTTGGTATTCTTCCGTATCATCGTTAAGATCTTCTATACGGATTTTTTTTTCTTTTTCGATTTCCCCAAATGCATCTGTGACGACATCCCGGATGACATTCAGGATGTCCATGCATTTTTCAATCAAATCTTCATAGGGATAATACACATGCCCTTCATCGGCCATCTGGTTCAGAACATAGAGGATACCGGCCTGGGCCCGCAGGGGGGAATCTTTGGCAAAGCCCAGTTTTTCCGCAATCCTGTCCGCAGTGACAAAGCCGATGCCGAAAATATCCATTGCCAGGCGGTAGGGATTTTCTTTTACAACGGCAATTGCCCGATCTCCGTACTGTTTGAAGATTTTGGTGGCATAGGCGGAACTGACACCGTGGCTTTGCAGAAAGAGCATCACCTCCCGGATTTCCTTCTGCTCATCCCAGGCCCTGCGGATCATATCAATGCGTTTTTTTCCGATGCCCTCCACGCGGGCCAGGTTTTCTATATTTTCTTCTATAATATCCAGGGTATCTTTGCCGAACTGTTTGACAATCCGCTCGGCAATGACAGGGCCGACACCTTTAATGAGACCGGAACCCAGATATTTCCGGATACCGTACACCGTTGCCGGAACTGCCGTATCATAATAAACAACTTTGAACTGTTCCCCGTATTTGGGGTGCCTGCTCCATTCCCCTTTCATTTTGAGGATTTCGCCGGGCATGGGGGCCATGAGGTTGCCGATAACCGTTACCAGATCCCGTTCCCCGCGCACTTTTATCTTGGCTACGGTATAACCGTTTTCCTCATTGGCATAGGTAATGCGCTCTATCTGTCCCTGAAGTTCGCTTAACATACGGATTCTGTTTACCTCAGTTCCGGCAGTTTCCGCAGCCCGACATATTCCAGCAGTTCGTCAAACTCCTTCCGGGCCGACCAGAATATGCCGTGTTTTCTGGCAAAATTCTCGGCCTGTTTTGTCAGACCTCCGTGGGAG
>JAABRU010000359.1 GCA_011390755.1 Desulfobacteraceae bacterium
TTCTTGGTTCTTGGTTCTTGGTTCTGGGTTCTTGGTTCTGGGTTCCGGGTACCGGGTTCTGGGTGCTGGGTTCTTGGTTCTGGTAATTAATACCCAGTCACCAGCACCCGGTACCCAGAACCCAGTACCCGGCACCCGGCACCCAGTCACCAGCACCCGGCACCCGGAACCCAGTACCCGGCACCCAGCACCCTCCGCCCTTAACTTAATGGTATTGTCCCGCTCCCGGCTCTGATTTATTTCATCATCAGGCTTCCCCGATCAGATCAATGACTGCATTGATGAGTGAATTATCATCAAAATCGGTTTTTGTCAGGTAATAATTCGCCCCGGCCTTGAGTCCCTGCAGACGGTCATCTTCCGAGGCTTTATAGGATACCACCACCACAGGCAGGGAGCGGAGATCGCTGTGCTGCCGGATATTGCGGATGAGTTCAAATCCGTTCATTCTCGGCATATCAATATCTGTCACCACCATATCGTAATCCGCAGTGCGCAGGCAGTTCCAGCCGTCCTGACCGTCCACGGCCACATCCACTTCATAGCCTTTGGTTTCCAGGAGTTTCCTTTCTTTTTCCCTGACAATAAAAGAATCCTCTACCACCAGAATCCGTTTGGGGGCTTTTTCCCCTTTGCTTTCGGTTCCGCTGTCCACCCGGTTCAGACGGCTTTTCCCGCTTAAGAGACTGCCGATGGAATGAACCATGTCTTCCACATCAAATATCAGCACGGGGGAGCCGTCCATCATTACGGCTGCGGCACTGATGTCGGGTATTTTTCCCAGGCGGGAATCCAGGGGGCGCACCACCAGGTCGCATTCTCCCAGAAAATTATCCACGACCATACCGTAGGCATGTACCCGGTCACTGACCACCACCACATTCATCTGTTCCCTCCGGATCTCCGATACTTCCATTTCCAGCACTTCCCGGATATCCACCAGGGCAATATTGCTGTCATCAAAACGGAAATACTGCCGGTCTTCCACCACCCGGATATCCTCTTTTTCCAGTTTCAGGCAGCGGTCAATACGGGCCAGGGGAAAGGCATAGGGTTCACCGGCAATTTCCACCAGAAAGGTGCGGATGACGGAAAGGGTGAGGGGCAGTTCCATATGAAAACTCAGCCCTTTTCCCGGATCTGTTGTTACCCGGATAACACCGCCCACCTCATGCACCGTGCTGTGTACCACATCCAGACCCACCCCGCGGCCCGAAATTTCGGTGACATCCTTTCTTGTGGTAAAACCGGGAAGAAAGAGAAAATCCATGAGTTCCGGCACACTGAGCTGCTGTGCGATATCCGGACGGGCTTTTCCCTTTTCAATGATTTCTCTGCGCAGTTCTTCCGGCTCGATGCCGCGGCCGTCATCGCTGATGATAATCATCAGCATCCCGGCACGGTGGGCCGCTTCCAGATGGATTGTTCCCGTATTGCTTTTTCCCGCAGTTTTCCGTTTTTCCGGACTCTCAATGCCGTGGGCCACTGCATTGCAGAGAAGATGGTAGAGAGGGGCATCCAGTTTTTCCAGAATATCCCGATCCACTTCTGTGGATTCCCCGGATATTTGCAGCCGGGCTTTTTTGCCCAGTTTGCGGGCCAGGTCCCGGATAATGCGCGGATATTTGCCGATACCTTCGGAAAAAGGGCACATACGCACCCCCACAACCTCATGGTACAGGCGGTCGGCAAGTGCGGCAGAAACATTGGTAAACATGTCTATATCATTAATACGATCTGCCAGATCCAGTCCGCTGCTTTTGATTTTATCCCGAAGCTGCTGAATAATATCCGGAATCTGCCCGCCCTCTTTCAGCCGGTTCAGCTCTTTGAGCAGCTCATCCAGTACCAGGCTGATTTCTCCCTGATTCCGTTTGAGCATAAGCAGGGAATCGGTAAAAGGCGGGAGCCAGCGGGCACTGACCACCACTTCCCCGGCCAGTCCCATGAGTCGTTCAATTTTTCCGGCCGTAACCCGTACCGTCCGCTCCGGGCCTCCGGTTCTGCTGCCGCTTTCATTTCCCATGCCCGTATTTTTGCCGGGAGGGGCTGCCCCGCTGCGATCCGAAGCGTCTGTCTCCGCCCCTGCGGGGGGGGACTGTTCCGGTTCCGGAGATTTTTCCCGGCCTTCTTCCGCAGCGGAATCTGTCCGCGGGGCTTCTGCCCGCGGAGCAGGTTTTGCTGTTTCAGTCTCAGTCCCTGTTTTTTCCGCTTCCCTTCTGTCTGTCCGGGCCGAAGGGCTTTTTGCCTGTTCTTCCGGCGATAAAGAAAGGGAATCATTCGGAACAGGGGACTGTCCCTCCGGCGCGAAAGAAAGGGAATCATCCGGAACAGGGGACTGTCCCTCCGGCGCGGAAGAAAGGGAGATATCCGGAACAGGGGAAGCGGGCGGAGGCGGGGCAGCCGGTTCATTTTTTTTTAAAAACGTTCCCCCTTCGGTCCCCTCCTGTGTTTTTTCCAAAGAAACCCGCGGACTTTCTGTCTGTGCCTCCTTTCCGTCCCTGCTTTCCGCTTCCTGCTGCAGAATATGTCCTATGGCCCGGCACAGCCTTGCGGTAATCGGCTGCAGATTTTTTCTGTCTTCGGATTCCGCGCTGACAGCCAGCTGTACCAGCAGATCCACTCCCTGCAGCAGAATATCAATATGGTCGGAGCGCAGTTGCTTTTTTTCTTTCCGCACACTGACAAAGCAGTCTTCCATAGTATGGGCCAGCTGCACCGCATCATCCATCTCCACAATCCGCGCGCCCCCTTTGATGGAATGGGCCGCGCGCATGAGTTCTTCGATATGGGAGAGGGATTCCGGATCATTTTCCAAAGCCAGAAGGGAATTGCTCATGGCCGCGGCATGGGTTTCCACTTCCGAGCGGAAGAGATCCAGCATGGAATTATTATGGATATCAGGGCTGTTCATGTCAGTCTATCCGAAAATGTTTTTTTCTGTTTTTCATCACAGGCATTTATTGCTTTGTCAAGATTTTAGTTTGTGTCCTGCGGTAATTGAAAAAACCTTACCGCCCGTTTCTTAATGCACTGATTCCGAAACAGATTACAGAATTTTCAGAATCACCTGCAAAAGCACAGTGAATAAGGATTTTCAATCAGAGCA
>JAABRU010000059.1 GCA_011390755.1 Desulfobacteraceae bacterium
TATTATTATAAGAAAAAAAAATAAATAAGGAGTAAAATAAATGATAAATATCCCCTGCAGAAAATGCGGAAGCGGGAATATTCGGAAAAAGGGAAGAACTGCATCCGGTGCACAGAAATACCACTGCAAATACTGCAATTTTTACGGAACCCTTGTTACACAGGAGGAAAAACAGAAACAAAAAGAGGCGGTTACAGAAACACTTTTTTATGAACGGTTATCTCAGCGCAAAATCGCCCGTTCGCTTTCTGTCAGTCGTAACAGAATAAGTTCTTTGATAAAAAAAAGAAACACCCGAACCCGCTTCCGGGATTATGAAAACAGCGGAAAGAGCGGAGAAACAGCACATATTGAACGTCTTAACAATATATTACGTCAGCGATGCCCCGCGCGGTGCGGAAAACCCTCTCTTTCAGCAAAAGTCGGGATATGCACGAAAAACGCATAAAAATGTTTATCAGTCATTATAATAAAAGTTTATCACAATGAAATACGTCAGTCAAAAAAACACCACTACCGACTTTTGAACAGTTGGCTGAAGATTTTCTGAGAGATTATAAAATTAATCAGAAAAAATCTTTGGTCAGAGCGGAAAGGAGTGCCGGACATCTCGGACGGTTTTTCGGTGATCTCAAAGCTCCTGAAATTACAACACCGAAAGTTAAGGAGTATATTGTAAACCGTCTTGAAGAAGGAGCAGCCAACGCAAGCATCAACAGGGAACTTTCGGCACTGAAAAGAATGCTGAATCTCGGTGCAGACCAGACACACCGCCGCTGATTGACCGTGTGCCGCATATCCCGATGCTGAAAGAAAACAATGTCCGCAAAGGCTTCTTTGAGCATAGTGAATTCCTTGCACTGCGTGAGAAACTGCCTGATTACCTGAAAGGGTTCATCACCTTTGCCTATAAGACAGGATGGAGATTAACTGAAATTGTAACCCTGACCCGGGCACAGGTTGACCGTCATCATGGGATTGTCCGCCTGGAAGTCGGGGAAACCAAAAATGATGAGGGCCGGACAGTATATATGGATGCTGAACTTCGGGAAGTCATCAGACAGCAGTGGGAAAAAAGAAAATCCTGCGGAGTGCTCATGCCATATGTGTTTCTGAACAGCAATAATGATGACCGTATCAAACGCTTTGACAAGGCATGGAAAAGAGCCTGTAGGGAAGCCGGTATCTGTGATAGAATTTTCCACGACCTCCGCAGAACAGCGGCCAGGAATATGGTAAGGTCAGGAATACCGGAACAGGTGGCAATGCGTATTTCAGGACACAAATCAAGGTGCGTGTTTGAGCGATACAACATCACCAGCGATGCTGACCTTATCGAAGCAGCCCGGAAGCAGGAAGAATACCTTAATTCAATCGTGGGCACAGTTTCGGGCACAGTAAGCCCTCTGAAACAAAAAAGAGGTTAGCGCTGTAAGCACCAACCCCTTGATTTCTTGTAAGTTTTGAAGTGCCGAGGGACGGAATCGAACCGCCGACACGGGGATTTTCAGTCCCCTGCTCTACCGACTGAGCTACCTCGGCTCACCAAAACGAAATGACTTTTAATAGATTCTGCAAAAATTGTCAAGATGTTTTTAACGGAAATATATATGAAAGGAAAAAAAGTTTTGGGCAGTATTCCGGGCATTGATATTTTTTCCCCGGATGCGGGACAATCATCTGCAAAAGAGGGTAGTACACTGTCAACGTTAAAATGACGGGTTACGTCACTCCTGCAGGGGCATGGCCCCGGTTTTGCCGTATGGCGGGCGTATGCACAATACAGCCCTGCGAAATTTCAGGGTGCTGCATACCCGTCATTTAAACGTTGACAAAGCAGTAGTGTATCAAAAAGGCCGATGCATGAAATATCTGACGGTAAGGGCGTACTGCACAGGCCCGGCATGGGCGGGTCCGGGGGCTATGCAGTAAGCCCTTACAGAAAAAAATCAGGGGATTTGACCCACCGCACAAAAGATTTTGGATACAGAGAAAAATATCCGCCTGCGGAAACATCTTTTTGTCATACCTCATGAAAATCTGCCGGAAGAAACGCCGCGCCCCATGTTCCGGGGCCCATATGCGCGCCCGTAGTCAGGGACAGGGGGCAGAGGAGTATTTCGCTGTCCGGACTGACTTTCCGGATTTCTGTCTGCACAGTGCCTTCCACCCAGTCCCGGTTGTCGGAATATTCCAGCAGAATCAGAAAAGAAGTGTTTTTATGCAGACATTTTTTCAGGCGGTCAAGGGCAAAGTCCATCTGTGCGTCCCGGTTTCGTACCATGCCCACTTTTTCAGCGCCGTGTGCCAGGGGGCTGATGACCGGTTTCATATGAAACATATCTCCAAAAAATGCACTGCCTTTGGAGAGTCTGCCCCCGGCCGCCAGGTACTGCAGTCTGTCCGGAAAAAGATATTCTTCACACCGGGAAATGACTTTTTCTGCATAAGGAATGACGGAGGCGGAATCATCTGCTTTTCGGGCATACCGGGCCGTTGACAGGGCAATCAGCCCCAGACACCCTGATGCGGTTCCTGTATCAATCACATGAAACTTATTATCTGCATCACTGCTCTGCCGCCATGCTCCGGCAACGCCATAATTGCCTGTATACACGGAACCTACGCAGAGATACAGCACTTTTTCATACTGACTGCACGCGCTTTGATAATGCTGATGACGTTCAAATACCGATGCCTGGGCAGTGGACACTTTTTTTCCTTCCCGCATATATCTGTATAATTCCGCGGGGGGAAAAAGGCTTTCGGGCATGGAAATATCCCCGGTCAGAATATAACTGTTCAGCACTGTGATACCGAGGGCATTTGCATCTTCCCGGTTCAAAGACGCGGCCCCGTCTGTGAGGATGCGGATACCGGAATGGACCCGCGGGATATTTTCAATCTGTGCCTGCATGTCTTCTTCCGACCATTCCCTGATATTTCCCAGGGAGGCCAGTTTTTCCCGCAGACGGTTTTTTTCCTGCGTATGCAGATGGACGGCAATATACTGTTCCCCGTCATTTTCCGGTACTGTGCGGATGACCGCATGTTCTCCGCATCCGGAAATACTTCGGCGGATTTCATCCCTGTCTCCCCGTGCCCGGATAACTGCACTGATGCAGTGCCCCTTTTCGGATTCTCTGTGATATGTTTTTGCGATATTCAGTTTTTCCTGAAAACGCCGCACCGGAGAAATCATCCTGTCCGGACGGTCTGCCAGACTGTAAAAAAAGGTTTCCAGAAAAAGAAATATCCCCAATGCGCCCGCGTCCACAACATCCGCCCTGCGCAGTTCCGGAAGAAGTTCAGCAGAGTCGGCAACCGTTCCGGCCAGGGCCCGGACCCTTTTTTCCGCCAGGGAAAGAGGAAATTTTTCTTTTCCCATCCCGGTTTTTATCCGGGTATCCCCGGCCCCTTCCGGAAAGTCTGCCAGGGTATCGAATACAGAAAGCATGGTGCCGGATTTGGGATCAGATACAGCCCGGTATGCGGCTTTTCTGCCTGCATCCGCCAGTAAGGGAATATCTGCAAAATGTTTCAGGCGGATAAATTCGGAAAAAAAAAGGGCCGCAATATTTCCGGAATTGCCCCGTGCCACATAAAGAAACTGCTTTGCTGTTTTTTCCGGGTCTCCGTCCATGTGCTGCAGGGGCCGCAGACTGATCTGCAGATTGCGGCCGGTATCTCCGTCCGCCACCGGAAACACATTGATCCGATCCAGCAGATCGGCCCAGGCACTCACGCGCTCTGTTCCCCGGATAAATGCCTGCCGGATAAATGCCTGACAGATGCTCTTTTCCACATGCGGCATAATTCAGCACCCCAGGGCTTTCCGGATTTCCGCGGGAATTTCATACATGGTTTCCATTTCCGGCATTTTTACGGCCACCTGCTCCCCCCTGCCCCTGGCACAGACAATACTGTCTTTTATTCTGCGGATTTCAAAATCAATCACTATTTTAATATCTGCCTGCACCGGCCGTGCCCGGCATATAAACTCATCCCCGTAGGTCAGTGAGGCAATATGGCGGGTTGCGGTTTTGATAACCGGGAAAAGATACTGTGTTTTTTCATAATAACGGTACAGATCCACTCCTGCTTCGGCAAAAAGACCGAAACGGGCAATATCAAAATATTTCAGGTAATTTCCATGCCATACAATCTGCACCGGGTCCAGATCGTGAAAAGGAACCTTCATGCGGTATTCAGCTCATTTCTGATTCTCCATTTTTTCAACTCTGATAGCGTTCAAGTATCCCTTCAATGATTCCGCTGGTGGATGCCCCCGGCACCACAGAAATTCTTTCCACACGGCCGCCGAGAGATTTGACAAAATCCCCGCCGATAATATCCGCTTCTGCCCAGTCCGCACCTTTCACCAGCACATGGGGCTTTACAGTCTGAATCAGCCGCAGCGGGTCTTTTTCATCAAAAAAGGTGATATAATCCACACATGCCAGTGCTGCCAGCACTTCGGCTCTTTGTTCCTGGGGAATGAGAGGCCGTTTTTCCCCCTTGAGGGCACGCACGGAGGCATCCGAATTGAGTCCCAGCACCAGCAGGTCCCCCTGTTTCCGTGCGGCACGGAGATAGCGCACATGACCCACATGGAGCAAATCAAAGCATCCGTTGGTAAAAACAAGGATTTTCCCCTCTTTCCGAAGCGGGGAAAGAATTTCCGCCAGTTTTTCCCGGTGCTGAATTTTAGAATGTATAGGCATGGGGCATCCTTTCTTCCAGAGAGGGCATGTCGCTTCGGATTTCCGCCAGACGTTCGGGAAGAATTTCCCCGCAGCAGATACAGTTTTCCGCTTTGGCCTTTGCCAGTATTTCTCCGGAGGGATCAGCAATGAGCGAATGTCCCCCGAAAACAGTGCTGTTTTCTTTTCCGCAGCGGTTGCAGGCAATGATATAAATCTGGTTTTCTATGGCTCTGGCCTGTGCCAGAATATCCCAGCGGCTGATGCGGATACGGGGCCACTGTGCGGAGACAATGACCACCGGCGCGCCTTTCAGGGTAAGTGCCCGGCAGAGCTCGGGAAAACGGAGATCATAACAGATCATCAGTCCCAGCATTCCCAGCGATGTTTTGCATATGACCGGCCGGTCTCCGGCTGTAAAGAATTTTTCCTCTCCGGTCAGGGAGAACAGATGGATTTTCCGGTAATATCCTGCGATGCTGCCGTCCCGGTCGGCCGCATACAGGGTATTATACATCTTTCCCTCTTCGGATTCGGGCACGGAACCGGCTATCAGCATATCATACCGCTTTGCCAGTTTCTGCACTTCTGCCAGTATTTCGGGTGTTTTCCGGGCATGTTCCGCCAGATTTTCATTATCAAAACCGCAGGACCACATCTCCGGCAGTACCAGCAGTTTTACAGCCCTGTCTTTTGCTTTAGCAGTCATTTCCTGCAGTGTAAAAAGGTTGGCATCTGTATCACCCGTTTTGACATCAAACTGGGCAGCAGCGGCTTTATAGGAATGTGTCAGCATATATCTCCTTATGATTTCTGGGCGGCGGGTCGAAAAGTTTGATTTCCCTGTAAATGACAGGAGACAGTCTCTGCATACGGATGAAAGGGAAGGCATCCGTATATTCCCGCGGTGAGCACTTTTTTTGTACTCACCGCGGGGAAAGTGTTTTTATCAGGAGGGCCCGGCAAGTTCGGACAGTTCTTCTTTGACTTCGTCAATGATGTCATAAAACCACAGCATATCTTCCATGGTCAGCCGCCCGGCCTTGCGCTGGGATTCGGTTCCGTCTTTTTTCAGCACCACCCTGGGGCCGATCTGCACTTTGGGTTCTCCCTTACCATACTGATTGATGGTGACAAGCAGTCCGGTTTCTTCACATTGCCATTTTTTTAAAACTTTATCCAATGAAGGATCGAAAGGCATGTTTTTCTCCTAATGTTGAATGTTTAATTGTAAATGCTTAATGATTCTCGTTCCCACGCTTCGCGTCAATGCCATTAAGTTAAGACCGGTATATTTATTAACCCCGTAGGGGTGTCAGACAATAGCCCGGCAATTTATTGCCGGGATCGGAATTATTATGAAAATCAGTCCCGTAGGGACGGCAGATAAAGACATTCCGTCCGGGTCTTCCGTCCCTCCGGGACTCTGAAATGTTTTTGCCTGTGATTCCCGGCAGTAAACTGCCGGGCTATTCTCTTTCTGTCCCTACGGGACAGCGTTTCGGTAATCTGTTGTCCTTAACTTAATGCCATTGACGCTTCGCGTGGGAATGCAGTCCGCAGGGTGCCGTTAGCGAATCGTAACGCACCGGAAACAGTGGCGGTGCGTTAGGGCTGCTGTCTAACGCACCCTACGGAAAATGTCAGAAAATTTTTGTACAGATATTTATGTGGAAATCTTTGAAAAATCCGCAAATGCACCGAACATGTCCGCAATCTGTTTCAGCAGGGCCAGCCGGTTGCTCCGCAGTTTCTCATCTTCGGCCATGACCATGACACCGTCGAAAAAGGCATCCACATCTGCTTTCATTCCGGCAATATCCAGCAGTGCCTGCTGGAAATCCCCTTTTTCCAGATTTTCCCTTACTTTTGCTTTCACATCTGTGTAAGTTGCAAAAAGCCCGGATTCGGATTTGTGTTCAAACAGGGATTCTTCCACGGATTCCGGGATGACACCCGTATCACTCTTACGGATAATATTGACAATCCGTTTGAAAGCCACGGCCAAAGGTTCGAAATCCGCTTCTGCCTTGAGTTTTTCCAAAGCATTCACCCGTTCCCATACATGGGGAACATGGTCTATGGACACATCGGACACGGCGGCAATGACATCTTTGGAATATCCTTCATCTTCCAGAATGTGGGAAATCCGGTTTTTGAGGAATTCATATACATTGACCGCAGTTTCTTCGGGACTGCTCTCACTTTTTTCCGCAAACAGGGACAGGCTTTTTTCAATCAGAGCTTTGAGGGAAAAGGATAATCCCATTTTCCGCATGATCTGGAGAATGCCGATTCCCTGACGGCGGAGGGCATAGGGATCGGCCCCGCCCGTGGGAATGAGTCCCACGCTGAAGCAGCCGCAGATGGAATCCATCTTATCCGCAATGGCCACGACCGCGCCGCACAGCCCTTCGGGCAGAGGCCCGCCGGAATAGGTGGGGCGGTAATGTTCCTCAATGGCAGCCGAGACTTCGGGGGCTTCTCCGGCCCGTTCCGCGTATATGCGGCCCATGATGCCCTGCAGTTTGGTAAATTCAATCACCACCTGGCTGACAAGATCGGCCTTGCAGAGCAGGGCCGCACGGGAAGCCTTTGTTTTCAGGTCACTTTCCGGGGCAATGGCTTCTCCCAGGAATTGAGCGATCTGCTGTATCCGGACCACTTTTTCATATACGGAACCCAGTTTGGCCTGGAACAGCACTTTTTTCAGCTTTTCCACCCAGTTTTCCATAGGTGTCTGCGCGTCGCCCCGGAAAAAGAACTGTGCATCCGACAGTCTGGCCCGGATCACCCGTTCATGACCGGTGGCCACCAGATTCATATCTTTGGCCCGTGTATTGTTGACCACGATAAACGCGGGCATGAGTTTCCCCTGTTTATCCTTTACGGCAAAATATTTCTGATGTTCCCGCATGGCCGTGATAAGGACTTCATCGGGCACTTCCAGGAACTCTTCGTCAAATTTCCCGGCCACCACAACGGGGTATTCCACGAGATTTTTGACAATATCCGTGAGTTCCTCATCCGGCAGGATTTCCCCGCCCAGTTTTTCGGCAACCTTTTCCACTTCCGCGGCCAGCAGTTTCCTTCTTTCCCCCAGGTCGGTGATAACATATGCCGGTTTCAGGGCTTCGGCATATTCTTCCGGGGATCTGAGATCAATGGCATCCGGGCACATAAAACGGTGGCCGCGGGTGGTATTTCCGCTATGCACATCCCCGTAGCTAAAGGGAATCACTTTATTTCCCAGCATAGCCAGCACCCAGTGTACGGGCCGGGCAAAGGTGACAGTCAGTTCCCCCCATTTCATGGTTTTGGGAAAAGGAATGGCCCCGATCATGGCGGGCAAAGCTCCGCTGAGAATCTGCACGGTTTCCAGGGCGGCTTCGGTCTTTTCCGCGCAGAGGTACCGGCCTTTTTCTGTTTCCTTTATCCGGATTCCGCTGACCGGAATACCGATTTTCTCTGCGAATTTTTCCGCTGCCACCGTGGGATTGCCTTTTCCGTCAAAGCCGACTTTTTCCGGCGGCCCCATCACTTCGGCCGTAAAGGCTTCCTGCCGGTCTGCCACATCCGCAATTTCCACGGCCAGCCGTCTGGGTGTTCCGAAGATTCGGTGCGGACCGTGGGCAATGCGGCCGTCATCCAGTTTTTTTATCAAAAGGGATGCAAAGGCATCCAGGGCAGGTTCGATATAACCCGCGGGTATTTCCTCTGCACCGATTTCTATGAGCAATGTATTCATAATCCCTCCTTCCGCAGCAGGGGAAAGCCCATTTCTTCCCGCTGTTTCACATATGCGTTTGCACAGGCCCTGGCCAGATTGCGGATACGTCCGATATATCCCGTTCTTTCGGTCACGCTGATCGCGCCCCGCGCATCCAGCAGGTTGAAGGTGTGGGAACATTTCACGCAGTAGTCATAGGCCGGAAGCACCAGATTTTTTTCAATGATCTGTTTTGCTTCGGCTTCGTATCTGCCGAAAAGCTGCAGCAGCATATCCACATCAGCGACTTCAAAATTGTAGGTGGACCCTTCCACTTCCTGCTGATGGTGGACATGGCCGTATTTCACATGGTCATTCCATTTCAGATCATAGACACTGTTGACCCCCTGAAGATACATGGCAATGCGCTCCAGACCGTAGGTCAGTTCCACGGAAATGGGATGAAGTTCCATGCTCCCGCATAACTGGAAGTAGGTGAACTGGGTGATCTCCATGCCATCCAGCCAGACTTCCCAGCCCAGGCCGGAGGCCCCCAGGGTGGGGGATTCCCAGTCATCCTCCACAAAGCGGATGTCATGTTCCAGCGGATCAATGCCCAGTACCTTCATGCTTTCCAGGTAGAGTTCCTGCACATCCGGGGGGGATGGTTTTAAAATCACCTGATACTGGTAATAATGCTGAAGGCGGTTGGGGTTTTCCCCGTAACGGCCATCCGTGGGCCGCCGGGACGGCTGCACATAGGCCACATTCCACGGCTCCGGTCCCAATGCCCTCAAAAGTGTGGTGGGATGAAAAGTACCTGCGCCCACTTCCATGTCAAAGGGTTGTGCGAGTACGCATCCCTTTTCGGACCAGAAGTGGTTTAATGATAAAATAATTTCCTGAAAATTCATCTTGCTCCCTCATATATTCGGCAATAGTAATCCGTCTGCGTCAATGTTCACATCCAGCAGACGGGCCTCTTCTGTTTCTGACAGTATCTTTTCCCATATATCTCTGAGACTGTCAATATTTGCGATTTCCCCTATGGCCCAGAGACATCCGCCGCCCCCGGCTCCGGTGAATCTGGCACCGCAGCCCTGTTCCCCTGCGGCCTTTGCCAGTTTTTCCCCGGTGCTGTCCAGCACTTCCGGGGTCATTTCCCGGCGGATGTCCGTTTCCCGGTTCATGGCCCTGGCAGCGGATACATAATCCTGCTTTTCCAGGGCCCTGGCAAATTCCCGGGTGCAGTGAATAATTTCGGCCCACTGATTCCGGTTTTTTCCCGACAGAAACTGCTGTATCCACTGTCCGTTAATATCCGCGGATACATGGGGAATACCGCAGTAGGCCAGCAGCAGATGTTTTTCCAGATCCGGAAAGGATTTCTTTTTTACCACCACTTCTTTTTCAAAAGAGGCCTCTTTTACCCGGCCGTGCCACAGCCACAGGTTAACACCGCCGTAAGCCGCTGCCAGCTGATCCTGAAGACCGCAGGGAACCCCGGCCACACTTTCTTCCAGAGCATGGGCCAGCATGGCAATTTCCCGGCGGTAGAGGGGACGGTAAATGCCAACACTGTCCAGTACCGCGGAAAATGCCCCGATCAGAGCCACAGCAGCCGAGGAAGACCCTCCCAGCGCGCTGCGGGGCGGAGATGCGGATTCGATTTCGATATGCACCCCTTCTGCCCGGAAATAGGCCGCAATGGCAAACATCAGCCCCAGAGGATGTTTAAAAGGTACTTCATCTATGGGAAAAACCGCAGGTGCAAAGCCTTTGGAACAGATACTGACCATTCCTTTCTCATAGGGCAGCAGACGTACAGCTGTCCGCATTCCCAAAGCAATGTTAAAGGTCAGGGGGTTGAGATGGCGGAGAGGATAATAAAATGTGCTGATATCCAGAGTGCCGCCCATATCAATCCGGCAGGGAGCCGATGCCTCCACCGAAGTTGATTCCAGTATTTCTTTTATATTATTTTCCGGCATGTTGCTCTCCCTTGTGTCTTTCTGCTCAGCAGACAATTATCAGATGCACTGCTGCATGAGGCAGATGGTTTTTTTTGATAATCCGCTCCTGACAGCAGCGGTATAGCATATCTCAGACAGGATTGTAAATATTATCCTGTAATTGTTATGAAATATCGGAGAAAAACACGCAGACTGCTGTAAGAACCTGTCCGAAAACCTGTTTACCGGTATCCCAACCCCTTATTTTAAGAGGATTTAAAAATTGGTTTCGGAGGTTTTCGGATAGACTGTGATACCAATCCCGATAAATAACCTTCCATACAAAGGTCCGGCAAATGCTCATTTACTAACGAATCCGATGGCAGATTATTATACCAATCCCAACAAATAAGCTGCCATAAAAAAGCCCAAAAAACCTTCAATAACGGCAGAACCGATGGTAGATTTTCAAGTGGGATTGGTATAAGGCAGATTCCGGGGGGTTCAGTCAGACTGAAACAGCCACCGGAGGAAGTGCAAACCCTCCGGTGTTTTTTGAGGAAAATATCCGCGAAGTGTTCTGCAGTTTCAAAGCGGAAAGAAAAAACAGCACAGCCGAAAGATACGGCTGCACTGTCAGTTCTGATTTTCGGGACTCGGCAAAAAATAAATCCTCCGGAACTGTCTGACAGAAAAATGCAGTCACCTGTTTATTCTCTGCTGCCGGGATTAACCGGGGGAATTATCTGTTTCCGGGTCCCTTATGACCTCATCTCTCCATATGGCTGCGTCTGACTTCCTCCGGTCTGGGTATACGGGGACGCTGCACAAGCCAGAGCAATCCGAAAAGCACCAGTCCGATGGGATAGGTCCAGTATCGCTGCTCATGGGGCAGACCGATCAGGGGGGCTATCATATCCGGACGCATGAGTATAATGGTGACACATAAAAAGAAGGGGATTTCATAAAAACGGTTGCGGGCCACAAACCATCCCTGGGTGGCGGAAGCAAAGGCAAAGTTTCCAACACAGGCCATGAGAAAAATCAGGATCCCCTGGGGCCAGCTATTGATGTCATGGAGTATGAGATCGCTGTTGAAAATAAACATAAAAGGCAGAATGGCCGTGCGGATATCATACATAAAGCCCTGCAGACCGGTGGCAATGGGCGGCGATTTGGCAATGGCCGCGGCTGCATAGGCCGCCAGTCCCACGGGCGGGGTATCATCTGCCAGAATTCCGAAATAAAAACAGAACAGATGGGCAGACATGAGGGGAACAATGAAATCATTCATAGCCCCGATTTCCACAATGGCCGGTGCGGTAAGGGAGGCCATCACGATATAGGTGGCTGTGGTCGGCAGTCCCATACCGATAATCAGACTGGCCATCGCGGTAATAACCAGCATGAGGAAAATATTCCCGCCGGACAGGGTGTCAATAATGGCCGTAATCAGCTGCCCCAGTCCCAAAGCCACAACACCGACGATAATACCCGCGGCCGCGGTGGCCAGGGCCACAGCAACCATATTCCTGCCGCCCGAGGCCAGCGCGGAAAACAACAGCCGTATACTGCTGATAAAAGCCGGACCAATGGGTTTTTTTTCAATACAGGCTTTGACCGGTTCCTGAAACAGAATAATGACGGCCATGACCAGAATGGCATAAAAAGCGGCCATTTCCGGGGAATGCCGCACCACAATCAGTTCGTAGAGAAGGAAAATCAGGGGGATAATATAGTGAAAACCGCCCAGAAAAGTTTTCCAGAAAGGCGGCAGTTCATTTCGGGGCATACCGGTCAGCCCCAGTTTGGAAGCCTCTATATGGGTGATGTAAAACAGGGCCGCATAGGAGGCAAAAGCAGGTACGGCAGCGGCTTTGATGACTTCCACATAGGGGACGTTGACATATTCGGCAATAATAAAAGCCGCCGCGCCCATAATCGGTGGGGCCAGTTGTCCGTCCGTGCTGGCGGCCACTTCCACAGCTGCGGCTTTGGTTGCGGGGTAACCGACCTTTTTCATCAGGGGAATGGTAAAGGTTCCCGTGGTGACAATATTGGCAATACTGGAACCGGACACCACACCGGTCAGTCCGCTTCCCAGAATGGCGGCTTTGGCCGGGCCGCCTTTGAATCCGCCCAGAAGGCTCAGGGCCAGCTGGATAAAATAATGCCCGGCCCCGGCTTTATCCAGCATTGCACCGAAGAGCACAAAGAGAAAAACAATGGTGGCCGAAACATCCAGGGGAATGCCGTAAATCCCTTCCGTGGACATGGTCATCTGCCCCATGAAGCGGTTAAGGGAAACGCCTTTAAAGGCAATGAGATCCGGCATATAAGGCCCCAGAAACGCGTAAATGATAAACACAGTGGCAATAACAGGCAGGGCAGGCCCGATAACCCTTCGGGAGGCCTCCAGAAGTCCGATGACCAGAATGAGTCCCAGAATCAGATCCCGCATGACAGGGGAACCGGATCGGGCACTCAGTCCTTCGTAATCAATGGCAATATAAAGGGCGGAAAAAGCAACAAGGGCAGCAATGATATAATCTGAAACAGGAATACGGTCGGTGGCGGAAAGAAAGGAAAGACCGAAACGCTTTTTTTTGAGCATGGGATAATTCAGATATACAATGGCCAGTGCAAAACCCAGATGAACGGCACGGATATAAGTGGATTCCAGCATCACCAGGGTGGGGAGGGATAACTGAAACAGACTCCAGCAGACCGCCAGCGTCGGAATGATATAACGGCTGAATCCTTTGGGGCGGCGGTTTATCCCTTCTTCTTCCTCGGCCATACGCCGGGCAAGTTCGGCCCCATCCTCTGCCGCTTTTTCCTCTTTTTTTTCTTTCAATGTATCAGAATGATCGCTCATTTTCCCCCTCGCATACAGTCTGTCTGTATTTGCTATCCGTTTCCGGAAAACATCCGTCTTTTTGATGATATTCCGTATATTTTAAAAAATATTTCCGCAACATAAGGAATTGTGACCGGGGCATGTACCCTGTCCGCGGGCAATGTCATGCTGCCAGATTTTTTTCTCCTTCCTTTGGAAAAAAAGGAGATAAAGCTGGTCTGTACTCCTTAGGCGATTTCCAAATATGAATGTCAATGTCATTGACGTAAGCAAAAAATCCCCCTCCCCCGGTGGGAGGGGTTGGGGGAGGGGGATGTATCAGCTGATAATCAGAAATAATTTCACCCTCCCCCTGCCCCTCCCTCAGGGGAGGGGAGTCTTACGTCAATGACATTGATATGAATGCAGCATCCCGAAAGAGTCACATACGGAAGGTTTGTGACGGGATGTCCGTCGTCAGACGCAGCCAAACTTTCAGTTTGGCACTCCTTTGCTACATTTTTTTCAGGAAATCACCTTACACTGATGACACCGGTGCCGCGGGCGGGGTTGCTGAACTGAAACAGACTGAAAAAAGCGGCGGAACTGCTCCGCCGCTTTCAGACAAAAAAGCGGATTATTTCAGCAATCCGGTTTCTTTGTAATATTTTTCCGCGCCCGGATGCAAAGGAGCGGAAAGACCTTCCAGCATTCCCTCTTTGCTCAGATCGGCAAAAGAGGGATGCAGTTTCTTAAAATCATCCAGATTGTCGAATACTTCTTTGGCGATAGCATAGACCACCTCATCCGGCACATTGACGGAAGTGCAGAAAGTGGCTTTTACACCGAAGGTGTCAATAAACTCTTCCTTATTGTCAGATCCGGGGTAGAGACTGCTTACAATTCTGGATTTGGCATAATAGGGTTTTTCCGTGATGAGTTTGTCAATACCTGCACCGGCCACCGGAATAAAACGCACTTTGGTGGCTCCGGCAGTGGCTTCTTTGAAAGCACCGCTGGGATGCCCGACAGTATAAAAGAAAGCATCCAGTCTGCCGTCCTGAAGCAGGCCGGGAGCTTCCGATGCTTTTACGCCTTCGGCGGTCAGGTCTTTATCAATGTCAATACCTGCGGCGGTCAGGGCATCAATGGAATTCTGACGCTGGCCAGAACCGGGATTTCCGATATTGACCCGTTTTCCTTTCAGATCGGCAACGGTTTTGATGCCGGAGTCCACCGTGGCCACCAGGGTGACAGATTCCGGATGGATGCTGAAAACAGCCCGCAGATCTTTCTGGGGCCCTTTGTCCTGCCATTCTGCCATACCGTGGACTGCCTGGTACTGCCGGTCAGACTGCACCACACCGAATTCCAGATCACCGGACATGATGGCGTTGACGTTGAATACCGAGCCGCCGGTAGATTCCACTGTTGCGCGGATACCGTATTCTTTGCGTTTTTTGTTCACAATTTTGGCTATGGCACCGCCGGTGGGATAATACACACCCGTAATACCGCCGGTTCCGATGGTCACAAAGGTTGTTTTGGCCTGCACGGGTGCAGGGCCGGTTCCCATCATCATCAGACCCACCAGAACCGCCAAAGATACAAGCAGAGCTCTTTTCATCATTACCTCCTTTTGGAATTAAAAAATGTATAAATTTGCATTTTTGCAACCCTCGGTTACATACTGCCGCAAAAAACTTCCCATCCGAAACATTCGGATGTATTAATAAACATAATTCAGAAAGAATTGTCAACATGAAATATTGAACATTGCATCAGGAAAAGAAGATTATACTATTCCAATGCAGGTTTTCCCGGGCATGAAATTTCCTGCTACTGTCAACCGCAACTGTCCGGCGGAAAGTTTATATGAAAGTCCCCTGTAGAGACGTACGGTGTGCGTCTCTCTGCGGTGTGCGTCTTCTTCAGAGACGCACACCGTGCGTCTCTGCGGTGTATTTTCATGTTTCGCTGTGACCCCGCGGTCATGGCCGTTTATATGAAAGTGCCTGCGAAAAACCGGCCTCGGCCTTCATTTTCGCACTCCGCGCAGCTTTCATACCTCGTTGTGATTGCAATTCGTGACGGTTTATAAAATTTTGACTCTGTTTTTGGAAAAAGCAAAATCGGATCAGTGTATAAACGCCAATGAATACCGGATTTGGCAAAGGATGCCGGATCCGCTTTTGCGGGAAGAGATTTCAAAAAACTTGGAATTTCGGGAAAACCCTGATATACAGTCTTTTAAAAAATATTTTTGGGGTCCCCGCAGTTCGGGGGGCAATGCTGCTGACTTATCTGAAAACATATATGACATCCGGAATTTTTGCCGGTTTAACCGCATTTTAAGCAACAGCAGTTCGGTAATTTTTTCTGATTTCCGGGCTGTAAAATGTGATGGTCTCGTAAAAAGTCCGAAAATCAGATTTTTATATATATTAACACTCTGATTTTATTAATAGCGATTTTTCAAATTTGGACTTTTTACCGACTCATCAAATATAACCTTCTGAAATTATTAAATGAGGATTTTCAGACAGGGATTTAGGCGATTTCCAAATATGAATATACTGCTTCAGCAGGAATCACAAACGGAAAGTCTGTCACCGGGCTGCCGTCTGTCAGACACTGCCAGACTTTCAGTTTGGCACTCCTACGGTACATTCTTTTCAGGAAATCACCTTATAACCTTCTGAAATTATTAAAACCGAAATTTTTACCGAACTATTGAAGGAACAGACAATGAAAAAAATACTGCTGCCGGTCTTTATCATCTTCTTCGTTTTTGAAACAGATGCCCTCTGCGGCCGGGCACCGGTCAGTGAAATTACCGAAGAATGCCTGGGCTGCCATTCCTCGGTGCATCCCGGCATTGCCGAAGAATGGCAGCGCAGCCGTCATGCCATGATAAGCCCGGAACAGGCAATGCAGCTCAGGGGGCCGGAACGGAAAATTTCAGCCCTTTCCGTGCCGGAAAATCTGAAAAAAACCGCTGTGGGCTGCGCGGAATGCCATATGATCAATCATGATATGCACGAAAGTGACACCTTTCTGCACAACGGACATGAAATCCATACCATTGTCAGCCCGAGGGACTGTGCGGTCTGTCACAGGGAGGAATCGGAACAGTTTTCCGGCAATATCATGTCCCATGCCTGGAAAAATCTGGCGGAAAATCCTGTTTATCAGCATCTGGAAGAGGCCGTCATCGGCAAACCCGTCCGGGAAGAGAAAAATTTCCGCTATGAAAAGGCGGATGCGGATACCCGTGCAGAGGCCTGTTATTACTGCCACGGCACAAAACTGGAAGTCAAAGGCCAGGAAAGCCGGGATACGCGGATGGGGGAAATGGAATTTCTGCAGATCAGCGGATGGCCCAACCAGGGCATCGGCCGCATCAATCCGGACGGCAGTTCCGGCGCGTGTTCGGCCTGCCACAGCCGCCATGCCTTTTCCATTGAAATGGCCCGGAAACCGGCTTCCTGCCGGGAATGCCATATGGGTCCGGATGTTCCGGCCTATAAAGTCTATCTTTCCAGCAAGCACGGCAATATTTATACCACCATGAACAAGGACTGGAATTTCAAATCCGTACCCTGGACAGTGGGTAAAGATTTTTCCGCGCCCACCTGCGCGGCCTGCCATATGAGCCTGCTTGCCAATACGGACGGCGAAACCGTGGTTCCCCGAACCCACCGTATCAGTGACCGCCTTTCCTGGCGCATCTTCGGTCTGATCTATGCCCATCCCCATCCCCGTGATCCGGATACCACAGTGATACGGAACAGGGCCGGTCTGCCTTTGCCCGCGGATATGGACGGCAGCCCCGCGGCCGGGTTCCTGATTGATAATGCGGAAAAAGAGAAAAGAACCGCTGCCATGCAGTCTGTCTGCCGCTCCTGCCATTCCGCGCCCTGGGTATCCGGACACTGGCGCAGATTTGAAAATACCATTGCCCGGAGCAACGCGGATATCCGCACAGCAACGGAAATTATGAATGATATCTGGGCCCGCGGCTATGCCAAAGGATTGGCGCAGGACGCAAACCCCTTTGACGAAAACATTGAAAGAATCTGGTGCGATACCTGGCTGTTTTATGCCAATACCATCCGCTTTACCTCGGCCATGGCCGGGGGCGGTGATTACGGGGTTTTTGCCGACGGCCGCTACCAGCTCTCCCGGCAGATCCGGGAACTGCAGGAATGGCTGGATTTGCGCACACATCTTTTCCCGGCCCGGGCACCGGTTGCGGAAATCCCGGCCCGACCGTTTCCGGCAGAGGATAAGGGGGAAGGAAAAAACCCCGTTCTTCCTCACCGGATGTCTTTTAATACTCTGGGATGGGCAAATTCTTCCACAGCAGCCGAGAGCAGCAGAAATGACAGCATACACAGCATCAGGCAAAGGGCCGGGGGAAAAAACCACCAGAGCCAGATGCGGGAATAATAGATCCCCGGATAGGCCAGGGCATAATGGAACATCATTCCCCAGCTTTCCATGGAGGGATCCGCAATTCCCAGAAAAGCCAGTCCGGATTCGGCAGAAAGGGCGTATCCCGCGGATTTGAGAAATTTGAATGCGCTCAGGGGAAGGACCTCCGGCAGGATATGCTGTCTCATGATATAAAATCTGCCGGCACCGAAAAGCATACACGCCTCTGCATGGGGACTTTTCACCAGGGTCAGAATCTGCGAACGGATGACTCTTACCCCTTTGGCCCATGAAAAAAAACTGAGAACAAAAATCAGGTTTCCCGTACCGGGCCCCAGAAAAACGGCCAGCAGAATAATGGAGGGCAGGCGGGGAAAAACCAGAAACAAATCCACAATGCGCATGAGCAGCCGATCTGTTTTTCCGCCGCATACACCCGCTGCCAGGGCTGCCCCTGTGGCCAGTATCATGGAAACAATCCCCACGGAAAATCCCAGCCATACGGAAATACGGCTGCCCCAGATCAGCTGGCTGAAAATATCCTGCCCCATGTCATCGGTTCCCAGCCAGTGTTCCTCCCCCGGCTTCAGGAGCGGGGCACCGGCATAGTCATCGGGATGATAGGGAGCCAGCAGGGGGGCCGATATAGCCGTAATAAGGAAAAAAAGAAGAATTCCGAGTCCCGCATAAAAAGAAGTCCGTCCCGGCATATCAGATTTTCAGGGAGGAAGACCAGGAAAACAGCACAAGGGAGGCCGCCACAGCCGCGTTCAGGGATTCCACCAGCGGGGAAATGGGGATGGCCAGGGAGGCGGCCCGGTATTCTTCGGGCAGTCCCGGCCCTTCTGTTCCGGGCAGCAGCAGAAAACGGGAGGGAAAGCGGACCCGGGAGATATCACGGCCTTCCGCGGAAAGGGAGAGAAGGGGAATTGTCTCTGCTCCGGCATTTCTTAAAAAACCGGAAAGCTCCCGGATGGAAGACCCGGATGCAAAAGAGGTATGAAACACGGCCCCGCCCGAACTTCTGACAGATTTGGGATGAAAGGGATTGGCGCAGCCTTCCAGCAGCACAATACCCGAAACGCCGAAAGCCACGGCCGAGCGGATCACGGCCCCCACATTTTCCGGGTCCTGAAAGGGAATCAGCAGGGTGCATCCTTTGGGAAAATCCTCCAAAGGATTCCAGGGCGCAATCTCCGGAATTTTCACCAGCAGCAAAGGGCTTCCGGTTCCGAAAATATCCAAAGTCCGGAACAGTTCCGGAGCCAGTTGCAGCCGGTTCAGATGCTCCGGGCAGTCCGCAGGCGGCGGGGAAGAATCCCCTTTGCTGATCCAGCTTTCACAGACTTCCGGCAGACTGCGGAGTACATCTTCCACCTGTTTGCTGCCGGATACCAGGGTTTTCCCGGCTTTTTTCATGCCTTTTCCGCTCAAAAGTTTCAGCAGTCCCCGGAAGGTATCATTTTTTTCACTTTCGATTTCTGTCACGCTGATTTTCACTGCCATCTCCGTATTCAACTGCCACAGGGGGGCCGAAATGCGCCGGAATACCACCAGTCGCCGCTGATGGGGGGTTCCGGGAATGTTATAGAACTGATCTTTCAGTAATTCATAGTCCTGTGAAAAATTTTCTTTGGCCGCTGCAATCTCCGCATCACATTCCGGCCCTTTCATAAAAAAAGCCAGTCCCTCACGGGACAGGGACCCCTGCATACGCTCCAGGCTTTGGGAAATCTCCTCCACAGCACGGGTGATGACCCCATTGCACTGCACTCTTGAGGAAGGATATAATCCCCGGCCAAGAACTTCTATGCCCCGCAGTCCGAGGGACTCCACCACTGTCTGCAGAAATTCATTCCGCTTTCCCCGGCTTTCCGAAAGAATAATCCGCAGTTCCGGTTGAAAAATTTTCAGGGGAATCCCCGGCATTCCCGGCCCGGTTCCCACATCCAGCAGGGGGGAGGGCAGGCCGAGCAGGGTGGCGGGCATGATGGAATCCGCATAGAGTTTGAGCACCATATTGGGGAAACTGTGAATCCGGGTCAGATTGAATTCCGGGTTATACTTCCGTAGCAACTGATGATACTGCCACAGGAGATCAAGTTGCCGGGCAGACAGCCGGATACCGCAGCCGGTGAGAATGCTGTTCATGCTTTGAAGGGAGGGACTGTTTTTTTTCATCAGCACATATCCCGCATTTTTTTTTGATATTCCAATTCATCCCCCTGTTTTCATATGGCGGTTGTTTTACTCAGGAGTTGCAGAAAAACATTTTCTTCATCCTCCGGATATTTAGAGCCTATCCGAAAACCTGCTTCCCGATGTTCGGAACCCCTGCTTTTACCGGGTTAAAAAATCGGTTTCGGAGGTTTTCGGACAGACTCTAAATCAGACGAATCAGAGTTCAGACAATTTAATCAGCGTAATCAGACGAATCAAGGTTACTGAGTCTGCCGAAGTACGGTTCAATCCTGATTTATGCAGTTCTGCCTGCTGCCAGTCTGCTGTGGGCAAAATGTGCGGTGACCGGCAGGTCAAATATTTCCGTTTTCATTACCACATTGTTTGTACAGGATAAGATCGGAAGA
>JAABRU010000060.1 GCA_011390755.1 Desulfobacteraceae bacterium
CGATGAATCTGCGGCAGTCAGTCGGAAACAAGCCCGTTCAGACAGCGGCAGACTTTCGATATAATGAAGTTCTCTCTGTTCAGGCACAAACACCGGCGGTTTTTCAGGCAGAGGCAGTTTGCCTAATGCGTATTTGACAGCTATTTCCCAAACGGATACTGAACTCAGGTAAATCCGGTTTTCAGGGGCCGAGAATATATCTCTTGCATTTACAGTAAGTTCAGGAGCATCTGAAGCAATCCATAGAAATGTGCAGGTATCCAGTAGAATTTTCACGAATTTTTCCCTTCAAAAGCATTCAGCAGTTCTTCGGGCAGTTCTTCAAAAAATTCAGGTGATAATTGAAATCTGTTTTTTGCCAGTCCGATGGGACGGCGGAAAGGTGGATTTTTGCCGCTTTGGGATACAATCAGAGATTTCAGTCCCTCATGGATTAATGCTGTATATTCTTGAATTCCTGTCAGCCGGGATGCCTCTCCGAACAGTTTTTCATCAATATTTAAAGTGATCTGCATAATGTTTCTCCTTATATTCAGATGTGTTCAGTCCGAACCGCAGATTATTACTGCTTTTGCCGGATTCCTATCTGCACAATCCTTTCATCTGCGGGAATCTGCGGTTCGGACATTCCCTGTCTGAACTGTGATTATGGGGGATTATCGGGATTTACAGGATAAATATAATCGTCATAACCCCTGAAATTCCC
The DNA here is from genome assembly GCA_011390755.1 of Desulfobacteraceae bacterium. Classification (GTDB taxonomy): domain Bacteria; phylum Desulfobacterota; class Desulfobacteria; order Desulfobacterales; family Desulfococcaceae; genus JAABRU01. Next base: position 707 of record JAABRU010000060.1, read on the forward strand.
GATGAACCCACTTTAGACAATTCAGAAATCCTGCCCATCGTGCATAATCGTGCATAATCATGTTCAGACAATCAGAATCCCGGTCAATCCTTTCATCCTGAGAATCCGGGTTCAGACAGTGTTATGACTTTTGCATGACGAACTCTGTCAGGCTGACCAATCCTCAATCTGCAAAGCCGGAATACGCTCAAAATCCCGGATATTCCGGGTGACAACCGTGGCATTCCGGCTTACTGCAATTGCTGCAATTTTCAGGTCATGGCTTCCTGTCCGGATTTTTTCTTTTTGAAATGTCCGGAAATATTTTTCCGCCTGTAAATCGTATTCCATTATTTTAAAGTTGTTCAGCCAGATAAGTGTTCTGTGGAACCAGTGATATGCCTGCACTCTTTTTTCCGGGGTTGTTGCCCGGTGAATCTGGGCAAGGCGGCCCCGGATAAGTTCTTCGGCACTGATTACGGTAATGGCAATCCTGTCAGGAGATATTTCCGAGAGTCTGTTTTTCAAGGGTTCATGACCGTGCTGGTGAAGCGTCAGATGGTCTGTATCCAGTATGTATAAAGTCATATATCCGGATACTCCCCCGGACTGTCTGCTTTTTGACGGTATTCTCTGATTTCGGTGAGGAAATCATCAAATGTGGGATCATCTTTGAAAGAAGCAAAGGTATCCAGCCAGGGATTGTCCGTTTTTTGGGAGATGGGAATATCAACCCGGACAATTTCCACTTTTTTTGTCAGATATTCCGTCAGCCGCATTCTGATTCCCTGTATTGCTTTGTCACGGGAATCAGCTTCTATGGATACTTCGGGCCAGTCTCTGATTCTTGCAAAGTATCTGCTGTCATTTTTGCTGAGAATGATGTCACATATCATAAAAAAACTCCTTTGTATAGTGTTGGAAAATCAAAATAATCATATAAATCAAATAAATAACGGTTAATAGTTTTTTGCTGAAATCTTTATCAAATTTCATGGCTGCTCAGAAATTCATCAGGTGTCAAAATCGGAATTTTCCGGAAATTCACAAGACTCAGCAAATCCTGATCACCTGTAATAATGCAGGAAGCATTTCCGCATACGGCCAGTTCCAGAATCATGTTGTCTTTGGGATCACGGCAGACTGTGATTTTTTCGTCCGAATAAACAAAGAATCCTTTTTCTGTTAATGATCTGACAAAATCACGCCTGATCTGAAGAGAAATGTATTTGTCAAATTTCTTTCTGTTTAAGACACCTGTCAGTTCAGAAATCAGATTCTCCGATATGAGAATTCGCCCCTTCCGCATTGCTTTCAGAACAGCCTGCCGGGGTTTGGAATCTGTCAGCAGATAACTCACCAGAACATTTGTGTCTGTAACAAAACGGTTTTTCATTTTTTCAGAATTTCTTCCAAAAGTTGGGGAGTGAGTCCTCTGATTTCTGCTTCCCGGCTGATTTTGTCAAGTCTTCTGTTCAGATCGTCCCATCCTTTTTCTTCAGGATGGAGAAAAAAATCTTCATGCAAAGGTTCACGCATAAGAAAAGCGAACATGAATCCGAGTTTTTTCCGTTTCTGTTCAGACGCTTTTTCAAAAAGTTCTGCGGTTTCCATATCCACGTTCAGAACAATGTTTTTTCGAAGTGATGGCTGCATAGTTTACCTTCCTTTTTTGTACAAAGATTCTTTTAAGAAAGGATTGAGAAATATAAAAAATCCTTTCCTGCATAAATCCCTGTAGTTATCAGAATAATCAGATAAATCAGAGTTCAGACAGGCATGGCAGCCGTCTGAACCGCAGATGAACACAGATTCCCGGATTCCGCAGATTTTCCGGCGGGCCTCCCGGATTCATATCTGCACAATCCTTTCATCTGCGGGAATCTGCGGTTCGGACACTCCCTGTCTGAACTGTGATTATGGGGGATTATCGGGATTTACAGGATAAATATAATCATTATAATCCCTGAAATCCCCGATAATCCCGGTTCAGAAAAGCAAAATCCCAGATAATCCCTTCATCCTGAGAATCCGGGGCCATACAATCATGGAAAGCCGTATGAACCGCAGATAACTGCTTTGGTGATTACTGTCTGAATCCGGATCAGGGTTATATATTATCTCAATATACTTCATCATGTGAACCGATATCAATGAGCAATACTTTCTCTTCTGACAAAAATCTGAACAGGAGACGGTATTCATAAGTAATGCTGAATGCCCAATAATCTTGGAGATTTCCGGTCATGCTGTGTGTTTTCAGAGAGGGATGAAAAGGATTGTCAGAGAACAACGCCAGTGTTTTTTCAAATCTGCCCATCAGTTCGGGATGCTTTTTTCGCCATTTTTTCATATTTTTTACAAATCTCTTATCCCATACAATTTCAATCATCGTTTATTTCTTTCATAAGATCTGCCACACTTCCGCTGCTTATTTTGCCGGTCTTATAATTTTCTTCCGCCTCATCGGTTCTGGCTGCGATCTGTCTTCGTTTCAGGTCAGAAATTCTTTTAGAGAGAATTTCTGCTATAAAATACTGATCTTCCGGGGGAAGAACAGAAATATTCTGCAGAATATCGTTCACAGTCATTGTCTGCATAAGTATCTCCTTTCATGAAAAATTACTAAACTTTTTTGGAATCTGAATTTGAAAAAGTAATTGTCAATGCGAATTAAGAGTCGGACACTGATAAGCCCGAAGGGCTGATATGATTATAGAAACAGAATTTTCAGAGAATCCCGGAACCCCGGAGGGGTGACATAATCATGTCATCCCTTCGGGATTGATTCAACTCTTAATTCGCATTGTCAGAACCGCAGATGAATCCGGATTCCGCAGATTTTCCGAAACTTCTGCCGGATTCATATCTGCACAATCCTTTCATCTGCGGGAATCTGCGGTTCGGACAATTTGTCCGGAACTCTGATTTCTCTGATTAAGACAGGAGCAGTCAGAATAATCAGACGAATCAAGGTTACTGAGCCTGCCGAAGTACGCTTCAATCCTGATTTATGCAGTTCTGCCTGCTGCCAGTCTGCTGTGGGCAAAATGTGCGGTGATCGGCAGATCAAATATTTCCGTGCGGAAAAGTCTTGTTGAAAAAAACAGTACTTCGATATTTTCAATCTCTCCGGTCTTCGGATTGACACGGGCTATAATCTCATCCCCGATTTCCTCGCTTTCCTGTTCAGAATAGGGCGGACAGGTGTTGATATACAGAATATCCCCCTGTCTGTCATAACGGAATGTCAGCTTTTTGTCCATTCAATATCTCCTGATGATGCCAGTCTTCTGGCAATGTAAGCGGTTATAATCCAATGGCGTTCAGAGGGAGAAGAGTCACTTACCACTGCAACGACCAGATATTTTCCGTCCCGCAGTCCCTCAAACCATCTGCTGAACATTTTTGCATTTGCAAAACGGGAACTTCTGCGTATCTGATCCGGATCAGCGAGTGTGTCTGCAATACATCCGATATGTTCAGGCAGCAGGTCAGGATGTGTATCTGCAATATGGTGTTCCCGTTCTTCTGTCAGTTCAACCTCTCCTTTCAGATAAGGGCATGGAAAATACATCTGAATACTCCTGCGTTTACAGTTAAAAACATAAACATAAAATTCATACGCTGATTTTGGCAAAGCATCATCAGCGGAATCCGTGCAATCTGCGGTTCAGACAGTTTGTCCGGAACTATGATTTGTCTGATTATTGTGATTAAGACAGGAGCAGTCAGAATAATCAGATAAATCAAGGCTACTGAGCCTGCCGAAGTAAAGTCATACAATATCAGTCATTTAGATATACGCACCATTCTGTTTTGGCTGTATATTTTGCAGGGTAATCACTTCCAGTCCGTTTGCAATTGCCAGTTCTGACTGCCGCTTATCAAATGTGATGATTTTTTTGTATCCTGTTTCTGCTGCCAGAGCAATGTGGAGAATATCCAGAGAACGGTTTCCAAGATCAGGCGTATGTATCCAGGCAATTTCAGCAGCTTTCTGAAATACCTGATTCCAGTCAGCACACAGTTCTTTTATGACACCGGAAATACGATCTGCGGCAAGACATTCTCTCAGTTTTTCATACTGTTCCTCTGTTATTTCTCCGCGAAAAACCTTCAGAGCAAAGGCATTGTGAATTTCGAGACTGTGAAAGAGGGAAACAGGGATCACAATTCTGTTTTCCCCAATCCATTCGGACATTTTTTCAGATTCCGGTTCAGGATGGTAAAGTTTGATAATGGCACTTGTGCCAAAATAAATGCTCAAAATCTTTCCTCCCTGGTTTCTGTCAGACTGTCAGACGCGGATGTTTTCGGAGATTTTCCGAATATGGCAGAGGCCCTTTGGGAAAAGTCAGGCCATTTTTCAGGTTTGTCCCGGTCTGAAAACGGAATGATTTTCGCAATGATTCTGTCATGCTCTGTGAGTACAATTTCTCTTCCCTGACGAATATCTTTCATTATCTCATTCAGATGCACCGGTATATCATCCATCTTTGCCACTCTGCTGTTTTGCATGAGCATATTTTCCATTTTCCGTTTCTCCTTTTATGCGTACAGGATGTTTTATCATCCCGGTTAATCCCTTTACTCCTGCAGATTCCGATTCAGATTTTTCTGATTCCGCTGATTTTGGCACAGCATCATCAGCGTAAATCTGCGGTTCGGACATTCCCTGTCTGAACTGTGATTATGGGGGATTATCGGAATTTACAGGATACATAATTCCGGTTCGGAAAATACTGCCGGGTATTCAGTCTGCCATTCTGAAATTTTTATTAATCCCATAGAATTCCATCAAAGTCTGTCATATTCTGCCGGTTCCGTATCAGGAATTTCAGACAAAGCCTGTTTAAAGGCATGATCACTGCTTCTGTCTGCCCGATTACGAAGATAGTCAAGTGTCATAAATACAGAAAGTTTTTCAGCAACAGCCGTGGCGATAAACTGGTCAATCGAAATACCATCCGACTGCGCTGCTTCCCCAGCTTTTCTGTGCAATGAATGCGGTAATTGAATACTGATAAGACCCATTATAATTCTCCTATGAATTCCAAAAATTCTTTTGATGTCAGAATATTAAGTCCGAATCGTCCGATACCGGCGAAATCCCGTTTATTATAGGAAACAATAAAATCACATTGCGCTGATACAGCTATTTCCAAAACCATATCATCTTTCGGATCAGGAAGATAAGGACACCATAAGAAAAAAAATTCATGCAGATTCCCATAGAAACAAAGCCTGTCAACAATTGCAGTAATCGCTTTTGCGGAAATCCCCAGTTCTTTTGCCTGACGGAAAGCGATATCTTCATATTCAGGAACCAATGGAACTGATAAGGCAAATTCAAATTTATTCTTTCCGATCAGTGAAAGAAGTCTGAAAGAGGCTCCCCGTCTTGAACGCAGGGAGGCAATGAGGACATTTGTATCTATTACAACTTTTGGTACAACTTTTGGTACAATTTTTGGCAATTTCATATGTACTCCGGTTTATGCAGTCTGAACCGCAGATAAACACAGATTTCCGGATTCCGCAGATTTTCCGGTGGGCCTCCCGGATTCAAATCTGCGGAATCCTTTCATCTGCGGGAATCTGCGGTTCGGACAATGCCTGCCTGAACTGTGATTTCAATGATTAAAATGACTGCCATGATTCCTGTCATCATGGCGGTCACAGAAATCATCTGAATCACAGTTTCGCAGGGTGGGTGAAGCAGAACGTAACCCGCCACTTTTTGCCATTGCCGGGGCGGGTTATGTTACCATTTCACCTGCCCTGCGAACTTCCCTTTCAACCCTTGATATCATTCAGGGTTATAACGACAAGCTAAGCAATTTTGTGGGGTAAAACGAGCGGAACCCCACAAAATCCGCTTGATCGCCGGGTTATGCCTCAGTTTTACGGACAATCATGATAAACAGTTATACCCCGATTTTCCAGTTGAGATACATAAGAATTGCAAGAATTTGTATTCAGAGAATTGGACTCAAGAGTTACAGTAAAATCACAATAAATACATATCGGAGGACTGTCTGTATATAAAAGTACAAGAGGATATATATCATTTATCTGATTTGAAGAAAGCCAAATAATATAGCAACGGGTCTTTAGCCATTCAACAGGACTTATATCTTTTAACTGATTATGCTGAAGATCAAGAAATGACAGATCAAGACCTTCTATGGGTGTAATGTCAGTTATCTGATTAAAACCGAGTGAAAGAATACTCATAGAGGTAAGACCCGCTAAAGGACTTATGCTGTTAATCTGATTCTGAAACAGAAAGAGTTCTCTCAGATTTGAACATCTCTGCAATCCCTCAAGGTTTGTTATATTTCTGTTAGATGCATCCAGATAAGTCAGATTTTGCAAATCGGAGCCTGTAATACTTCCTTCCGGTTTGTTAATAGCTTCCCTTATTGCATTTTCAAGATTTTTATCCGGAAAATATACAATATCGGGAGAACCGTATTGAATTATTTTCGTAGCAATAATTCCATCTACGGTTTTTATATTTATCATACCGATCCGGGGAGATGTGCCAGAATACGGATCAACAGAATATGTAACAGCTATATTTCCGATACCGCTGCTACCTGATGTTACAGTTAGCCAGTTGCTGTTACTTTTGGCAGCCCAGGGGCAATTTTCATAAAGAGAAGGACAAAAAGGGTCTTTGGTAATATTCCTGCTTCCTGTACCTCCTGACGAGTCAAATGATTCAGTGATTAATGACATTGAATAACTACAATGTCCTGGATCAACAAATGGAATACTACAATAATAATCATCAAAGACTGTGCAGATTTTTTGTACAGGTTTAAAATCTGTAGCCCCAGGACAGTTTATGATACGGTACTGACATTCTATACAAACTTCTCCGGAAAGCTCTAACGGTCTCACAAAATTTTCACCGTATCCGATAATTTCGTCATTTGCATACCAAGTTAAGGTATAATCGCATCCTCCGGGATTCATAACTTCGGCTGAAAATAAAATCTCTTTTCCGCAGTAATACTCCTGACTGCCAGATACCATTTTCATAGACGGAGTTACAGAAAAAACCGGGATCTCCTGTGTGACAATGAAGGTTTTCCCGGCAATGGTAATGGTTCCGCTTCTGGAACTTGTGGAAGTGTTTGCAGAAACCGAATAGGAAACCGTTCCGTTTCCGCTGCCACTGCTGCCGGATGTGATGGTTATCCAGCTCAGGCTTTCCGCTGTTGTCCAAGAGCATCCGCTTGCTGCGGTTACACTCACACTTCCGGTTCCGCCGGATGATGTAAAGGACTGACTGGCCGGTGAAATGCTGTAACTGCATGGCACTCCGGCCTGCGTAACAGTGAAGGTTTTTCCTGCAATAGTGATGGTTCCGCTTCTGGAACCTGTAGAAGTGTTTGCAGAAACAGAATAGGAAACCGTGCCGTTTCCGCTGCTGCCGCCGGATGTGATGCTAATCCAGCTCAGATTTTCCGATGCCGTCCATGAGCATCCGCTTGCTGCCGTCACACTAACGCTACCTGTTCCTCCGGACGAAGTGAAAGAGTTGCTGATTGCTGAAATGCTGTAAGTGCAGGCAGCAGAACAGTTTGCACTGCCTTCATAGGGACGGAAATTATGCTTTGTAACCGTGACATAAATCACATCCCCCTGCACCAAGCCAGCCGACCATGAAAGAGTGTTTGCACCGTTTACGGACAGTTTGCGGGACAAAATCGCTCCGTTTTTGGAAACGCATATAACGGCATCTGCCTGACTGACAGAGACACTAATCGAAGTTGCACCTGCGGAAAGAGAGGACGGATGGGAAACCGTATGTGTCTGAGGCACATCTGTCCATATTTGCATGGTCGGATCGCCGAACCAGTGGAACATTTCAAATTCTGTTTTCCTGATTGTGCCTTCCCCATACTTGCCTGCATAATAATATTTGCCGTAATTCAGAACCTGCCCCATTTCCCAAAGCGGTTCATCAAACGGAGTATTTGAAGCACTGTAGGATTCAAAACCGGGCCAGATGGCATCCATCCATCCCCATATCAAACGATCATTATGCCCGCTGTAAGAGACACGGCTTGCAGCAATAATTCCGACAGCCCCTCCGTTCGGATTTCTTTCCCATGCTTCGGGAAAATGGATTGCACTTGGAGAGGTATTTGTCACCGCATCATCTGTTTCATTGTCAAACCAGCCTGTCTGACAGTTGATACTCCAGACAACAGGAAGTTTGTTCCCGTTTGTCAAAGACTGCACATTGCTGACACTGTAACCGGGTTTGCCCCATCCGTATGGAGAACCGTGATCCCGGTGAGTCAGCAAAAAACGCCCGCTGTTTATTGCTGAACTGATAACAGAACTGTTTCCGTTCCATGCAAATCCGGGTTTTTCAAGATAAGACGGAATCGGATCCCTCGGATTACCCGCAGGTCCGCCCCCGAACACCCATGACTGCTTTGACCAATATTGGGGAGTAACATCCGAATTTGTATTGTAAATACGATCAACTGCGTATTTCCCCAAATAGGATGCATCAGACAGAAAAATGGCTATATCTTCCGAAGTCTGTGCAAATCTCCGGGCTGCCCATCCGTCTTTCGGGTCATTATCATCTTCATCCTGAAATTCAGCACAGATTGCCGCTTTGGTATAAAAACTGCTGTCTGTGACAACTGCTTTTTCATAACCGATTATATCATTTACCCTTTTATCTGCCTCAGTCTGCGTGTCAACAGACAGTCTTCCGATGTTGATATCCGGAAAATAATCACTGCCGTCAACAGTTGTGTAATAAAGATCGGTGCCGGTACGCCCCTGATATGGAGAACCGGAATAAGGATGATCTGTCACATAATGTGTGGGAATAAACTCGGCATCCCCGATGAACAGAACATAGGTCGGCGGAGGATTCCATGTATTGTAAGCTGTCCTTATATAATTCTGAATTGCGGAGGCTGTGGTTCCGGTCTGTGCCGTTGTTCTTACCTCTGTCAGAATTCCCTTCTTTATTTTCCAGTTTTTCAGTGTATTGGCAGCATTGACAAAATTCGGATGGGTGATAATCAGAAGAGAATTGTCCGCATCATAAGCTGCTCTGGCACCGGTTTCGGAACTGAGAAAATCATTGTTCAGCACAAGCCGGTTCAGCATTTTGTCAAAGGAAGGCGATTCAACTCTGGTGCTTCGGAAACTTCTTCCTCCGCCCTGAAAAGTCACTCCTATTTTCATATAGGAATACACTCTGAGCGTCTTTGCTGCCGGATTGAAGAGAACCGGATGAATCTCAACAATCAGCATGGATGTGCCGCGTATAATCACCGGCCCTTCCAGATGAACAAGTTCGGACGGATAAAACGCATTGGTCTGATAGACTGCGGAATCAATTTCAAAAGGCGGAATCTGAGCATCTTCAATTTCAGGAAGAGCTTCCTGAACCGGATAAACATAATAATTGTCTATATCCCGATAATCAGAAACAATGACAGAAGCACTGGCAGAAGCACCTTCGGGTATTGCCACATAACGGCGGACAACCGGAACCTGAGGTTTGCCGACCTCATTGGTATATCCGCACCCGTCAATATTCAGAATGTCATAAATCTGTCCGTCTTCCGGGGTTTCTGCGGCTTCCATGCCCGGAATGGAATATTCAATAATGACTTCCTGTGAAGTTGATACCGGAACATTCACATCAAGGGGATCATCCTGTTCTGAGAGTCCGTTGTCATCAAAGGGAATCCATTTTCCCTCTGTATCCGGATGAACATTGGGATCATTGTCATTTTCATCTCCTGACGTTGCGATGAGTTCTGATTCATCATAATAAACAGAAGATGGTCTTGTTACTGAAATCCGTCTTGTGCCGTCAGAATATTTGTCTCCGTCCGCATCTTTGTACCAGATGACTGCCTGCGCCCGCAGTCCTGCGACCACCTGCAGGGCATTTACGGATTCCTCAATACCGATTCTGCCATCACCGCTCATCTCATATTTTTTGTAAACATATGAGGATGGTGACATATCTGCGCTGATCTGAAGGGAAATAACCGCATCCTTCAGATCAACTGCTTTGGAATTGTCAATGTCTCCCGCGACTGCACCAAACGCATTCGCACCCGACAAAACAGCCATTCCGAAAACCAGAACCGCCAGACCATAAACAAACCTTCTTTTTCTGTGCATGTTTTTTCCTTTCCCTTACGGTTATTATATCATAATATTAAAAGCCAATTAAGAGTCAACTCATCGGAATCAATAAAAAACGATAGTGGGTCAAATCCGTTGATCCGGAATGTTCCCGTAGAGACAAGGCATGCCTTGTCTCTACACCAAAATGAAATCAGGCAGACCCTGATTTTTAGATTTGACAGAGCAAAAGTCTTTGAGAACGGAGTGCGAAAATTATTTTTCGCCCACGCTCCGAAGGAGTGTGGGCGAAAGACCGCTTCGCTTAACTTTCGCACTCCGGTTTTTTCAGAAAAAAATATTACATATAGCCAGAATGAAACAGTTTTTCTCAAAGAGTATGTTACATAAAACCCTTACTTCGCATTACAAGGGTGTCAGATATACGAAACGGTGTATCGGGGTTGAGACAGCATTTCAGCTTATCCCTTTCTGTTCAAGAAACGCTTTCAGCTCCCGCCGAAGCGGGGCTACTGCATTTTCAAACTGTTCTTTTGTCAGAATCCCCTGTGCATACATGCTTTCCAGCAGTTCGATTTTCCCTTCGGTTTTCCCTTCGGTTTTTCCTTCGGTTTTTCCTTCTATCTTCCCCTGATTAAAAATATGCTCGGTGATTGTGGTTGCGATCATTTCCATACGGACCTCCTTTCGGATGGATGTAAGCCTTTTTTCCGGAATTTTTTTATATGCACTGACCCACTGATCAATCAGCAGCAACTGCTCATTGCTCAGCCTGTCTTTCATCCGGGCAGCCGCATGATATATTTCGTATATCAGTTTCTCCGGGATCACTTTCCCTGTCATCCGCCTTCAGGGCAAGCAGTCTGCACATCAGCGAATGCTTTTTTATCAGATCATTGCTTTTTTCGGCTTTGACCTTGATAACGTCAAATCTGTAGCACTGTTCCTGAAAAGTGCTGTCCAGGCCATAGCAGAAGGAATCCGGCACCGATTTTCTCCACAGAGCCGCATCCGTATAGATGACAATGCTCCATACCGGCTTTTTTTTCAGCAGCCAGGCATAGCAGGCATATTCAAAAACCCGTTCGGACACATCCTCTTTTTTGCTCTGATGTTCTATCTGGATAAGGATTTCCCTTAACTGACCGTCTATCTCAATTTCGATCAGCAGAAAAAGATCGCCTTTGATGCTCTCTTTTAATGCCTCGTATTTGCTGATGAATTCCTTATCAATGAACCGGTATTTTCCAATATTGGCTGCCGGGAAGTAATGGGCAAAAAATTCCTCTGTAAAGGATGTAATCAGCCATTTGAACAGCGCATCATGTGTTTTGGGATTTTTGTTTTTCATGATTCAATTATAATGATTACCTCCTGTAAAATCAATAACTACCTGCGGATGGGACGGACATCACGGCAGTTCCGTCTCCAGCCGGTTCAGGGCAGAATGAAATTCCCGGATGCGTTCGGATTCCGAGCGGATTTCCCCGATGGTGCGGGACAGCAGGGTTCCCCGGCAGCGGAAGAGCAGTCCCCGCCATTCCTGTTCGGATTCCGGGTGGAAGCAGAGGCGCACCCGGCAGTCCCGCATATAATCATCTGCGATGCGCCGGGGCAGGTAGCGTTCATTGTTTAAGGCCGTCCGAACGGCCAGCAGGGCGTTTCCTGCGATTTTCGCAAGGATTTCATTGTCTTTTTCACGGGATTCGCTTACGGGCGGATATTTGCGGTTTTCAAAAACCGCCAGTTTTGCAGTATCCCCGTTGTTGGCCCGGATCATCTCCGTGAGCCGTTTCCATGCGTCCTCCTGTGCATTCCAGAGAGTGGGATCGCAGAAATCCACTGCCGGGCGCAGTTCATAACGGATCACATATTTCAGGTTTCTCGGCAGTTCCAGGGTTTCCCGCAGCACTTCCGGAACCGGGCCGGGGGAATCGGCAATATTTCCGCTTCCCAGATGCCCCATCAGGCTCCGGATTTTTTCCCCTGCATTCTCACCGGAAAGCAGGGGTTCCAGCCCGGATTCCGCGAATACCTGCAGCAGTCTGTCCTGCATGACCGGCCCGAATTCCTGCACTTCCCCGGCCAGACGGTTCACCATGCGGGAAAAACAGGTGCTGATGGTGCGCATTCCGTTGGGTACGGGATTTTCCCCCCGGTGGCGGATGATATAATCCTCCAGGGCTTCGGGGGAGGGAATGGCCTCCTGGATTTTCCGGGCTTCCTCCGCGAATACCCGCATCAGGGCCTGTTCCGATTCCCGGATGCGGCTGTCCTCCAGAATATCACGGGTGGCCCGGTCCAGTGCCGCCACCAGTTCTGTCCAGAATCCGCTGTCCCGGCCCTCCCGGTACCAGTGAAACCATTTGTGGAATTCCTCGGTTTCCAGGTCATGCAGTCCCGCATCCGAAGGGTGGATTTTCCGCAGTCTGTCGTGTAAAAGACGGATACGGGCCTGGAGATGTTTGAGACGGGTCTGAAAATCCAGAATCACCTGCTCGTCCTGTGCGGGCAGGTGTTCCCGGAGATGGGAATTGACACGGTCCATGAGTGCGACCGCATCTTCCGGGGAAACAGCGGCAAAGGGTCCGGCAAAGAGATGGGCGGGTACGCCCGCATCCGTCAGATATTTCCGGTGAATGCGGATGTTTTCCCCTTCGGGATCCACCCGCTGATCCCAGTTGAGGACAAAAAGCATCCGGCTGAGCAGATCAATCTCATCGGGCTGGCGGGATACGGAATCCCAGAAACGGTGAAAACTTTCCCCCGGCGATGGATTGGCTCCCGGACGGCTGGCCACGACCAGCAGATCGGTTTCCGATGCAATTGCGGAGAGTGTCATTTCCCTGGCCCGGCGGTTGGGATCATCCACTCCGGGCGTATCCATCCAGCGCAGGTGGGGGGAACCGCCGTGAAAACCTGTATAAATCCGGCAGATTTTCACCGCTGCCGTGCGGGCCAGGAGAAGTCCCCGCTGCCGGGCTTCCTCTTCCGGATTTGTACCGGAATCGGAAATCCGGAAGGCTTTGGGATGGGAAATCCATTCCCCCAGCTCTGTCATGGGTCTTCTGTGCAGGGGGGATTTGCCCAGATGCAGACGGCATTCCTGAAAATGGGACTGCAATAAACGGAGATCCTGCAGCAGTTTGTAAGCCGTGGTCCCGCCCGGAAACAGACCGGCATCCGGCAGGCGGAGAGCTATAAATTCCTCCGCATTTTTGGGGACGGCAAAAACATCCTCATACACATCCGGAAGTGCAGCGGCAATGGTTTCCGCGAGGGGCCGGAGCACCAGTTCCGTGAATTCTTTCTCCGTATAAAATTCAATATCAAAATCGGAACGATTCTCCGCATACCGGATTTCGCAGCATACGGCCGTGCAGCGTTCATCAAAGGCGGGGAGGGCCGCAATGCCCGTAAGGGATTTGAGAAATGTGGTTTTCCCGGCCTTTTCCAGTCCGGCTATGGATACGGTGATGATGCCGGACTGAAAGCGCTGACAGCGCATTTCCGAGCGTTCCTGAAGGGAACGGAGTTCTGTCAGCAGCCGGTCTGTCTCCGTTTGTGCGGATTTTCCGGCTTCCGGAACGCTCAGTTTCTGCATGGCAAGGGAAACAGCCCGGAGACTGTCCGAAAGATTTCCGCAGTTTTCCGTGATCTGCTGAAGAAATCCGGCTTTTTCCTGCCGTTTTACGATAATATCCTCTGGGATGGGGGGAATATTCATGATGGTTCCTTTTTCCGCTATGAGTATCTGGTCAGGATTTGCGTTAAAAGTCTGCGGATAACGATGTTGCTATTGTCTGTTTTGGGAATGGGGGATTGTAATACACAGTACTTCATTCACAGATTCACATTTTCAAAATTCAGAATATCCATATAATCCCATTCCCGGTAGGCCAGCAGATACACATTTTTTTCACTGGCAGCCCGGATCAGCTCCTCTTCAAATCGCAGGGAGGCAAACAGGGGGATGATTTTTTTACCGGCATATTCCGGAAACAGTTCACGGAATTTTCCGATACTGGCAATAAATTTATCCAGATATTCCGCACTGGGAGAACTTTTGCATTCCACAACAAACACTTTATCCTCACTTACACCGATGACATCAAATTCACCGGCAAGGCCGCTTTCACGGATCTTTCTTTTTCTTTTTACCATAAAATCGGACAGTTCTGTGTCAAAATATTTCTTCACCACCGGACGGACGGCAGGACTCACAATATCTTCCACCAGTGTCCCCATTTTATTGGCCAGCTCGCCCCATTGTCTGTTCATCCGTTTCTGATCATTCCGGACTTCCGTCTTAAAATCCTTCATTTCATCTTTAAAATCCGTCATTTCATCCTTGAAGTCCTTCATTTCATCCTTGAAGTCCTTCATTTCATCTTTAAAATCCGTCATTTCGTCCTTGAAGTCCTTCATCTCATTTTTAAAATTCCGCATTTCTCTGGACAGGGCTTTAATGGAGGTACCTGTATCCGCAATAAATTTTCCCAGAAGGACTTCCAGTCCGTCCACCCGTTCTGCCAAATCGCTTTCCTCTTCATATCCGTACATATTCACTCCCTCCTGTTGCACTTACATAAATATTCTCTCTGAAAAAGCAGTATGTCAACGGTTCCGAAGAATCAGGATTTTTCCCGTATTCTTTTTCAATGCCTGATACGCATCCATCAGTCCTGCCCCGGTACGCCGGGTTTCTTCCGCTTTTTCCGCTGTTACTGCTGTTTCCTCTTCCTTCCATGCCGGAATTCACGGATTCGTTCTGTGCCCGTCCCTGATTTCAAATGGCTGATGAGGTACTTACATCCCCAAAATTCAGAATATCCATATAATCCCCTTCCCGGTAGGCCAGCAGATACACATTTTTTTCACTGGCAGCCCGGATCAGCTCCTCTTCAAATCGCAGGGAGGCAAACAGGGGGATGATTTTTTTACCGGCATATTCCGGAAACAGTTCACGGAAT
>JAABRU010000061.1 GCA_011390755.1 Desulfobacteraceae bacterium
GGGCCGGAGGAAAAGCTGGTATTTTGCTCTTTCCAGAAGCGGTATCCGGTCTGTCCTGTCGCAGTAAAAATAATCCTTTGTCACAATTTCTCTGAAATCGCATATGCCGTAGGGGAATTTCATAGGGTCTCCTGTTATTTTCAGGTTTTGGCGGTGAAGTCTGAATCAGGATATTCCGGATGAAAAAGATGGTAAGGATTATCCCGGAATCAGTTATTAAATTTCTTGTAACTTTTGCGGACAGATGCTAACATTTATTTATGATTCTGTTCAAGATAAATATAATCAGGAAAATATTCAAAACATTTTTTTTAATATAATCACTTGCGTTTGCGGAGATAAGAAATGGGTGAGAAATCTTCAGTTATTCCCTTTGCAGGAATATTACATACAGCGGCGGGCAATAACCGTGATGCAAACGGCTATCAGGATTTTGTGCATCAGAATGAGGCGCATAAAGCACTGAGCAGAGCAGTTCCGGATACAAACGGGGATGGCTTTTTCAGCGGCCTCCTGGTGATTCCCACCGGCGGAGGCAAAACTTTTACTGCTGCGGAATGGCTTCTGAAAAACTGGATCAGTCGCGATAAAAAGGTCTTATGGATCGCCCATCGGCATGAGCTGCTGGATCAGGCTTTCGGCACATTCAAAAAAAACTGTTTCGACAACCTGCTCAAAAACAAAAAAACTGTCCGCTACCGTCTGATTTCCGGGCAGCATGACAAACCGGTTCATATTCAGCCGGAGGATGATGTCTTAATCGCCAGCAAGGACAGTCTCAGTTATGGTCTGAATTACCTGATGGACAACTGGATTTCAGCCAATGCAATGCAGGAGCTTTTTTTCGTAATTGATGAGGCCCATCATGCGGCTGCAAAAACCTACCGAAAGCTGATAAATGCCCTGAGAGAAAAAATTCCGAATTTAAAAATTCTGGGACTGACGGCCACTCCTTTCCGGACTGCTGAAAAAGAGGAAGGACTGCTGAAAAGGATTTTTCCCAATGATATTCTGCATAAAACTGATCTTCGGACACTGATAAGCAGGGGAATTCTTGCCGAACCCGTTTTTCAGGAAGAAAAAACCCAATGGAAAGCATCAGAGAATATCACTGAGAAAGATATTGAGAATATAAAGAAATTTGATCTGCCGGAAAGCATCAAAACACTGATTGCCGGGCAGAAGGAACGCAATAACCGAATTGCGGAGCATTATTTCCAAAACAGGGATCAATACAAACAGTTGCTTGTATTTGCATTGAATATTGATCATGCCATTGCCCTGAATGCCCTTTTTAATGAAAGAGGAAAAAAACATGGCATCCAATCCGAATATGTTATTTCCAATATCCGGGATGCTCTGTTCCGGATCAATCTTTCCAAAGAGAACAAAGAAAAACTGGAAAAATTCCGCAAAGGTGAAATTCAGGTGCTGGTCAATGTCAATATCGTTACAGAAGGTACGGATCTGCCCAACGTGCAGACGGTATTCCTGACACGGCCCACCATTTCCAAAATACTGATGACTCAGATGATCGGCAGGGCTTTACGGGGCAGAAAGGCAGGCGGAACCGATCAGGCATATATCGTCAGCTTTATTGATGAATGGCAGGATGAGCGGATTGCATGGGTGAATCCGGAAAAACTCTATATTGCGGATACGGATTTCAATGAAAAAACACCGGAAACGGAAAAACGGCTTATCCGGCTTATTTCCATTGAAAAAATAGAAGAGTTTACCCGTATCATGGACAATACCGTTGATACGAATTCGCTGGAAGCTCTGAACTTTCTGGATCGGATTCCGGTGGGTGTCTATGCTTTTTCTCTGCTGGAATCTGTTAACGGAGAAGAAAGCCGGGACAGAAGCTGTGAAGTGCTGCTGTATAATCACATGCAGAAACCCTATTCCAATTTTATGGATGATCTGCCGGATATTTTCCGGCGACTGAAAATTGACATAGACAATACGGAAAAACTGGAACCCATAGATATGGCCCGTCTTGCCATGCATGCGGAAGCAACCCATTTTCCCAATGCCAGAGGTCGTCTTGGATTCCGGGAAGAAGATATAAAGGACATTCTGCTGTATTATTTTGACCGCCAGGAAATACCGCCTTTTATTCCTTTTGAAAATCGGGATCAGTATGACATTGACAGAATCGCGCAGGAAATTTGCGGCAAAGACATGAGAAAAAGCGAAGAAAAAGACTTTTTGGATAAAATTTGGAATGACGAACATTATGCCTGGAATGCTCTCTTCGGTTACGATAAAAAATATTTCCTCCGTGAAATAGAAATTGCTAATGACAAGATTATGCATGGCGTTGGAATTTTCGGAAGTCATTCGGGAGTGACACCTATAGATGAAAAAGAGCAAAGAAAATATGAGGATATGACAATGGCCCAGATTTATAAAGCTGATCCGGAATACCACAACTTATTGAAATCCCAGGTTTACCGCAAATATACAAATGACAAAGGTGAGTTTTTCTGTGCCATCACCGGTTTTACCAACAAAAGTGAGCTTGCATTTGAAATTGACCATATAAAACCCTTCTCAAAAGGCGGAAAAACCAGGCTGGAGAACCTTCAGATTGTTGCATGGTGGAAAAACAGAGAGAAAGGGGCAAAGGAAAATGCGAAACCTGTGAAAAATGTGCAGGAAAATGATTCTGCCGATCCGCAGCAGAAGTCAGCAAAGCCCCAAAAAAGCAAATCCGAATTTGATTTGGATGAAATATATGCCTGTAAAAAAGATGAGCTTCCGCAACTCATAGATTCATATACAAATGCGGCGCATCAGGGCAAAGCCGATGCACAGTACTGTATAGGTTGGCTGTATTCCTTCGGCGATGCAGGTTTTCCAAAGGATTATGAAAAAGCAGCCCGATGGTTTCGCAAATCTGCGGAACAGGGGGATATTGATGCCCAAGTGAATCTTGCCATAATGTATCAGCAAGGCGACGGGGTGAAACAAAGCTTTAAAAATGCTGTGGAATGGTTTCAGAAAGCAGCGGATCAGGGAGACCCGGACGGACAGAACTATCTGGGAGTGCTTTATGATAACGGTAACGGCGTTCCTCAAAATACAGCCAAAGCAATAGAATTATACCGCCTTGCAGCAGAGCAGGGGCATGATTTTGCTCAGCACAATCTGGGGCTGAAATATTGCTATGGCGGCAAAGGCATACAGAAAAATTTTGAGCAGGCTGTCTATTGGTATCGCAAAAGCGCAGAACAGGGAAACACAGCGGCGCAAAATCAACTCGCTCTGATGTATTGGAATGGGGAGGGAGTGGAGCAAAATTATGCAAAAGCTGCAGAATGGTATCAGAAGTCGGCAGAACAGGGAGACCCGGACGGACAGAATTATCTGGGAGTGCTTTATGACAGAGGTGACGGAGTCCCACAGGATATTGTCAAAGCAATGGAATTATACCGTCTTGCAGCAGAGCAGGGGCATAATGTTGCACAACAAAATCTTGGATTAACATATTACTACGGGGCCAAAGGCATACCGAAAAATTATGAGCAGGCTGCATTCTGGTATCGTAAAAGCGCAGAACAGGGAAACCGGTCGGCACAAAAGAGACTTGCAAGACTGTATGCCAAAGGAATCGGTGTTGATGAAGATTTGGTTCTGGCATATGCGTGGTTCTGCCTGGCTTATGATGGTAAAAATGAGAATGCGAAAGAGTACCGGGAGGTAAAAGAAAAGCTGTCTGAAAAACAGTTGAAAGAAGGGCAGAAAGCAGTCGAAGTCTTTCGTAAAATCATAGAAGATAATCAGAACACCAATCAATGATTATACTGCTGTACCACATGAAATGCCGGGTTACACTTTGCTACCCCGGCACAGCCTCCCACCAAATCCGCTCAAATCCCAGGGAAACCACTGCAAAGCGTTTCAGGCGCAGTTCCGGGTATTTTTTCTCCAGACTGTCCCCGTATTTTTTCACCTGCGCTTTTGCGGATGCCATTTCCGTCTGCATGGAAGGTAAGGCCCGGAGATCCTCCACGGAAAGTTTTCCGGCCTGTTCCCCGCTCAGCCCTGCTTTTTTCAGGCCAACATATTTGAATTCAATGAGAACGTCAAAGATTTTGAATTTCCGCATATCCGGACGGATAATCATGGTCAGATCCGCATGGGTGCGCCCGGTTTCCGGTTCCGAATCCATAATATAGAGGATGTCGTTGTAGAGCAGGGTCAGAAAGGCCGTTTTCACGGTCAGTTCGTTGGCCCAGCGGTAATCCCGGTTGTGGAAGACTTTGAAATAGCGGTTTTCAACAAATTCGCAGAGGGGGGCCATATCGCCTTCCTCATAGACTTTGTTCGCAGCAAATACGCCTTCATCCCTGACGACCGGTTCGGGCAGCAGCATTTCCCGGATGCGTTCCACATACAGTCCCTGTATGACCAGATTGGGGACTCTGAAGGCCAGTTTACCGGTCTCTGTCTGCCCTTCCAGGGTCAGCACACCGAAATAATAGAGAAAGGAAACCAGCAGGACATTGTCCTTTGCCGTGCCGCCCAGCATTCTCTTAATCCCGAAACGGTCCTCCAGATCGGATATGACCGGCGGGCGGGATTCATCCACAATATCCAGGAGCAGCTGGGAACCTCCGGGTATGCCGGAGATGAACTGAAGTTTGGCATCATCCGTTGACAGGTTGGCATCCAGCATATTCCGGGGAGGTCTGCAGCTTTCCTGAAAACAGTCCGCAAAATAAATGGCAAGCGTGGGATTGTAAACTTTTTCGGATGCCTGCGGGGAAAAGACATATCCGTTATACCAGGTGCGCATCATCTTCGCAGCCTCCTCCGCATCCTGTTCCCGGATACCGCATTCCTCAGGGAGTGTTCTGATAACAGTCAGCACCTCTTCCTGAGTGAATCCGCAGAGATCGTTGAAAAACGGCTTTGTGTAAATATTTTTGGCAATATTGTACCCGCTGGTGATGTCGCTCATGACCACAGGTGAAACACCTGTGATGAAAATGCGGTCAAACACCGAATCCTTGGTGGAGGATTTCACTGCCTTGAACAGGGTTTTCAGCGCTCCCTCCTCATAAAGCAGAGCACCGTAAATTTCCTTTTCCCTCCGCACACCCATCATGACCTCATTGGCGAAATTGTCGTATTCGTCAATGAGAAGATAAATGGGAACAGAGGTTTTCCGCACGGCTGTGATAAGAGACTGGATAGAATCCAATGCATCATCCGGATTGATCCTGATTCCATGCTCCAGAAAATCTTCATAATATGAAGCAAAAGAACGGATGCAGCCGTTGATGTGGGTATGCAAAGCCTTTTTGATATCCTCCGCACTGCCGGAAGGGTCAACACAGGAAAAATCCCATTCCAGGATAAAATAGGAACTGTGCAGCGGAGTGGGATTTTTCCCGATTTTCAGATGCCCGAAAACCTCCTGAAAATCCTCTTTTCTTGCTATATCATAATAATTGGTGAGCATGGAAAGCAGCAGACTTTTCCCGAAACGCCGGGGCCGGAGGAAAAGCTGGTATGTGTTTCTCTCCAGCAGGGGAATCCGGTCTGTCCGGTCGCAGTAGAAATAATCCTTTATCACAATTTTTCTGAAATCGCATATGCCGTAGGGGAATTTCATGGGGCCTCCTGTTATTTTCAGGTTTTGGCGGTGAAGTCTGAATCAGTGGGCTGTCAAATATATTTCTGTACACTCAGAAAAATTGCGGAGGAGTGCCAAACTGAAAGTTTGGCAGACTTCCAAACTTTCAGTTCGGACTCCCCTGTCCGGATTTTTTAAAAGGGTAAAAAATTTATTTGACATTCCAATCAGTATATTCAGTATGAAAAAGATGGTCAGGATTTTTATCCCGGATAGCCTGTCCTGAATATTCTGATTTATTTATACTGACTGCAAATTTCCCCGAACCAAAGGATTGTCTTTCAGGGCGCAGGTGAGAGCGTTTTACGATGTCGGATGCGGGTTCATAAAGGGAACTGCAGGGATATGCTTTGCAACTGGCGGACTCTTTGGCAATTCATCTGATGCTGAAAAGGAATCATGGCTCATGGCGGTTTATATGAAAGTGTCTGCGAAAAACCGGCCTTCGCCTTAATTTTCGCACTCCGGCAGCTTTCGTGCTCCGCAATTTTTCAGCGTCCCAGGAATATCCCGGCCTGATACGCCCCCACGGCCAGGGCAAATGCCAGGATTGTCGTGTAGATCATGCTGAATGCGGCCCATTTCCAGGAAGATTCTTTTGCCATCGTTACAATGGTGACAAAGCAGGGGGAGTAGAGCATGACGAAGATGATGAAAGAAACCGCATTCGCCACATTCCAGTGGGGATCCTTACGCAGTTTTTCCGCCAGACCGGATTCTCCGCTTTCTCCGCCCATGGCATAGGCCGTGCCCAAAGTGGAAACAATGACTTCTTTGGCAGCCACCCCGCCGATAAGGGCGATATTGCTGCGCCAGTCAAATCCCGCCAGCAGACTGACAGGTTCCAGCCCTGTGCCGATTCTTCCGGCCAGGGAATAGCGCAATGCGGCCTGTGCCTGCCGGTTGCGGCTGTCTCTGAGCAGTGCCTGCAGATCCTCAGTCTTTTTTTCATCATCTGCCGATTCCGCCAATGCGGCTATTCTTTTCTGCTCTTTTTCAAAAGAAACCATTTTTTCCTCCGGCAGGGAGGGAAAAGTCATGGCCGCCCAGATGAGTACGGAAATAGCCAGAATAAAGGTTCCTGCTTTTTTGATATACTGCCAGGCCCGTTCCCAGGTATGGATACAGATACCTTTCAGTGTGGGGAGCCGGTAGGGGGGAAGTTCCATGACAAAGGGGGTGGCCTCCCCGCGGATGACGGTATTGCGGAGCACCCAGGCCACCAGCAGGGCCGTAACCCATGCGCCGATGGTAATCCAGAACAGCACAGAAGCTGCGGATCCCCGGAAAAAAGCGCCTCCCAGTAAAAGGAAAACCGGTACTTTTGCACCGCAGGGCATGAAAGGGGCCGTGAGCAGGGTGGCCAGTTTTTCTAGATCGGAAGGCAGGGTGCGCGCGCCCATCACCCCCGGAACCGCGCATCCGCCCGGAATGCCCCCGGAAACGATAAAAGGCATCACCGAGCAGCCGTGAAGCCCGAAAATCCGCAGTACCCGATCCATCATATAGGCCATGCGGGCCATATATCCGGAGTCTTCCAGAAAAGAAATACCGAGAAACATGACCATAATCAAAGGCACAAAACCCAGCACACCGCCCACACCCGCGATAATGCCGTCCACCAGCAGGGAACGCAGCAGCCCCGGATTTGTCAGATCACTGACCGCAGCGGAAAGCCGGGTAAAAAATGCCTCCACCCAGCCCATAGGCACTTCCCCGATACGGAAGGTTACAACAAACATGAGGTAGAGCACACTTATCATCAGTGAAGGACCGAAAAAACGGTGGGTGAGCACCCGGTCAATTTTATCGGAAAAAATAATACGCTCTTTCTGCCCTGTGCTGCTGATGACCCCCTGTTTGGTTACGGATGCGATAAAACCGTAGCGGTAATCCGCAATAATGGCTTCGGGGGATGCTTCCAGCGTAATCCGGCAGTGATTTTCGGTTTTTTCCCGCAACCCGGCCAGTTGTTCCCCAATCTCACCGGCCTGCGCGGCCAGATGCCGGATCTGAATGTCCCCTTCCAGATATTTCAGTGCCAGCCAGCGGGCAGGATAACGATCTGACATAAATCCGGCCGCTTCAATAAGACTGCACATATCCAGCAGCACCGGATCCAGATCAGGTCCGTAGGAAATCTTCAGGGGTTTCCATTCCCCCTGCCGCTTTCTGCCGCAGGCCACAGCCTCCCGGATAAGCTCCTGCCTGCCTTCCCCGGTACGGGCCACGGTTTCCACCACGGGCATATGCAGCAGCCGGGACAGTTTTTTCGTATCAATGCGCTTTCCGCTCCGCCGCACCTCATCCATCATATTCAAAGCCAGCACCATGGGAATACCCAGTTCCATGAACTGCAGCCCCAGATAAAGATTGCGGTCCAGACTGTTGGCATCCACAATGTCAATCACCGCATGGGGCCGCTCATTCACCAGATAATTCCGGGCCACCAGTTCTTCCTGTGTATAGGCCGTCAGGGAATAGGTTCCGGGCAGATCCACCACATTGATCCGCAGGTTTTCAAAGTTCATAAAACCTTCCCGTTTTTCAACGGTAACTCCCGGATAATTCCCCACACTCTGGCGCGCACCGGTCAGAGCGTTGAACATGGTGGTTTTCCCGGCATTGGGATTTCCCGCCAGCGCGATGTTCAGATCTGCATTCAATTTCAGTTCCCGCAGACTTCCACAGTAATAAAATCGGCTTCGTTATTCCGCAGGGAAAGCGTAAAATCCCGCAGACGAAGGGCCACCGGATCTTTTAAAGGTGCCCGGCCCACGATCGTGACTTCGGTATTGGGAACCAGTCCCATATCCCGAATCCGCCGCCCCAGTTCCCCCTCCGCTTTTACCGAACAGATGGTTCCCCGCTGATTGACTGCCATTTCCCGTAAACATAATCTCTGTCTGTTCATGCAGTTTTTCCTCCGGCTGAATGGATATTGATAAGATTTTTTTCGTTTGTATGAACTTTTTATGGAACGCCTTTCATACGCGGAATGAAATACTTTGTCAAACAATATTTGCTGTGACTAAAAAATAAAACAGCGGAGAAAAATCGGCAACAGACTCAATTTCTCATTTTATTCTTCCGCAGCAGGGAACAAAGAGGTCTGCCCGGTGCATTGCAGATCAGCTCTCCCCTTTCTCCGCGCATCTTACACAGAGATCGCTTTCGGGCAGAATCATGAGCCTGGCAAAGGGGATGGGTTCTTCACATTCTCTGCAAAGACCGAAATCTTCATCATCAATTATTGTGATGACTTTTTTCAGTCTTGCCAGACTGTATTCTGCTTTGCGCAGAGCTTCCTGACTGATGCTTCTGCTGCTGATGGCTTCCATGCGGGTCAGTCTGCCGATGGCATTATCCGGGGAAACCGGTTTGCTGAGTTCTTTGTATGAGACAATATTTTTTTGCAGGGACAGCATTTTTTCTGTAATATGCTTTCGGATTTTTTCTTTCTCTTTTCCGGTCATGCTTTTTTTCTCCTGTAACAGTAATATCATCTCCGGTATGCAATCTGTTTTTTTCAGAAGTTCCCGGAGACAGGTGGAATTGCCCGGTAAAAAAAATGGGGCATATTCGGATCAGACAGATTGTACTTTTTTTCATTTAAGGTGATTTCCTGAAAAAAATGTACCGGAGGAGTGCCGGACTGAAAGTCCGGCAGTGTCTGACAGACGGCGGTCCGGTTACAGACTTTCCGTCTGTGACTCCTGCGGAAGCGCTGCATTCATATTTGGAAATCGCCTAAGATAAAAACAGTTTAGGACTTACGCAGTTGAATTTTAACTGTTTGAATTTACTATGTATGCCAAAAAAAATTACAGTCAATAAAAACAGGGACTTATGTTTCAACTGCGTAACTCCTGCAGTTTTTTGAATACCGTTGTACGGAATTTCGGAATTCTGATAAAAATACCGGATTTTTGCTTTTGTGTAAAGCGATTCGGAACTTCCGGAGATGATACAGACGCATGTATCCTGTATTATTCAGAGAAACCCGGAGTGCGGAAGCCGGGCGGAGCGGTCTTTGGCCCGGTTCCTTCGGTTCCCGGGCCAAATATAATTTTCGCACTCCTTTTTCAAAGACTATTGCTTTGTCAAATCTGAAAACCAGGATCTGCCTGATTTCATTCGGGGGCAGAGACAGGGCATGCCCTGTCTCTGTGTTCCTGCAATGAAATGACAACCCTGAAATTAAAGCAATGACAACGCATTATGTTACATTACAGGATAAACAGGTATGTCTGAAAGCATCAGACTCTGTTCAGGAAGGCTGGGGTTTTGCCGGTTCCGACAGGAGTTTTTCAATATCATCCCGTATCTTATTGCCGAAATACCTTACCTGGGAAGGGTTGTTCATAATCATATCCAGTTGGCGGGTGTGGAGGGAGAGGTGCCCCAGAATATGGATTCTTTTGCACATGGTTTCCGAATCAAAATTCTGTAAACGGGCGATGAGGCAGTCTTCCCGGATTTCAATATGAAAATCATAATCTTCCAGAATCTCACCGATGAAGCGGACCCGGCGGAGACGCCGCTGCTGATCTGCTGCTCCCCCTTTGAAGCGGAAACTCACATAGTTTTCGGGAATACGTTCGCTGACCAGGGCTTCCATGACAGCAAAATGATAACCGAGCCGGGAATTGAGATTGCAGAAATTCCGGGAGATCATAAAATAATTCTTTTCCGCAAATTGGGATCGGACACCGGTATTCAGGGCAGGATTGACAGTGGACTGGAACAGCACCGATGCAAACCCCCGGTGATCCAGAGCAGGCGGACCGTCCCAGGGAATCGCAACAAATCCTTCCCAGAACGCGCGCATGGGAACAGAGCAGATCTGTTCCAGGCGGACGTATTTTCCTTTGACCTCCTCTGAAAAACCGTCATCCAGGTTCAGTATCCACCACTGCATGGGGACTTTGTAATGCAGCTGCTTTCCGG
This sequence comes from Desulfobacteraceae bacterium, assembly GCA_011390755.1. GTDB lineage: Bacteria > Desulfobacterota > Desulfobacteria > Desulfobacterales > Desulfococcaceae > JAABRU01. The sequence goes on from JAABRU010000061.1 coordinate 10,601, forward strand.
AAAGCTCGGAAAAACTGTGTTCACTGCCGAAACTGAACATATCATGGACAGATTTTTCATGGATGAAACGGGTCAGATCATGGAGGGTTTTACAGTTTGCCGGCCGGAATTCGGTAGAGGAGGGGTCCAGCAGTGTCAGGGGGATAATATGCCGACCTGCATTTGCCAGAATTTCATATACCGGGCTTCCTGTCATGGGATTTTCGCAGACATCCTCCCGGAGGAGCAGTTCCTCTATGCGTCCGGGGTATATTTTCCGATAATCCGCATCCAGTGTAACTGTCATACCGGGAGTCAGTTTTTCCAGGGCATCTTTGCAGTCAAAGAGCGCGGGAACAGAAAATTCCCGTGCCACATTGGCCAGATGACCGGCAACGCCCCCCTGTTCCGCGACAATGCCCGAAGCCCGGCTGATGAGTCCGGCCCACTGGGGCAGAGCCTGGCGGATGACCAGGATTCCGTCCCGGGGAAATTTCAGGGCATCCACGGATTTTGCTGCAATAAAAACTTCCCCGGCACAGGCTCCGGGGCTGGCGGTTACGCCGCCTTCCAGAATCACCGGAACATCCGCAGCAACCGGTTCCCCTCTTTTCTGCCGGATTTCCCCAAGTTTCATGGGACGGCATTGCAGGATCACGATTCCTCCGTCCCCTGCGACAGCCCATTCCGTATCCACGGGTTTTTTATAAAAGTCTTCGAGCCTGAGTACAATATCCCTGAGTGCCGAAATCTGTTCCCCTGTCAGCGAAGGCATTGTGCTTTTATCCCCCATAAGTTCGATTCGGCAGACCCCTTCTTCGGGATAACAGATAAATTTTGTCTCTTTGCGACCGATTTCGGAACGGACAGAAGGATTCTCCCCCTTACGTTCCACAATAAAATGATCACATGCGGCAGACCCGTCCACAATGGACTTGGGCAGTCCCCAGGCCGAGCTGATATGAACAGAATCGTCCTGTGCATCCACGGGATTGGAAGAATAGGCCACGCCTCCTGCAACAGCATCCACCATAGCCACGCATCCCACAGCAATAGCGATATCCTCGTCCCGGAATCCTTTGTTCATACGGTAGGTGATGGCCTGCACACTGTATTTGCTGGCCACCACTTCCCGGTAGGCCGTCAGGAGGGAATCATAGGATACGTTCAGTTCCGTGCGGAACTGACCGGCAAAAGAGGCCCCCGCACTGTCTTCAAACAGACTGCTGCTCCGGAGGGCCACGGTAAGTTTTTCCGTCCCCACTGTTTTCTCCAGTTTTCTCCATGCTGCATATATGGCCTGTGTCACATCCTCCGGCACCGGTGTTTTGAGGAGCAGCTGCTGAATTCCGGCACTGAGAGAAAAAAGACCGGTCAGATCATCGGTATCCGCAGTCTGAATCCGGCTGTTGATTTCATCCTGCAGACCCGTATCCGAGAGAAAGCGGTCATAGGCATGGGTCGTGATAACAAAGCCTTCGGGAATCCGGACGGAAAGCTGATTCCGGATTTCCCCCAGACTGCTCATTTTTCCTCCGGCCAGATCGGTTTTGGAACGATCCAGTTCCTCTAAATGAAGAATCAGAGAACTGTCCCTGTGACTGCTTTTGGGAGCAAGTACCTCCTGGATATTCCGATGAATATTTTCAAAGCGCGTTCTCAGTTCCGGGTATTTTCCCGGAGCCAGCCGATCCATACTCCGGATCATTCCCAGCACATTCACCGCAACCCCGGTACAGGCGGAACGGACAAAGCTCATGCCAAAAGGGCGCTTACACATGGCCTGTTCGATATCCGCCATAATTTCCAATGCTTTCTGATTGGCACTCAGGAGCAGGCGGAAATGGTGATAGCGTTTTCTGAAATCCAGGCGGATCTGTTCCGTCTCTTCTTCCGTATGCTGCGGAATCTGATAAAAAAAGCGTTTTTTTATGGCATTCAGGATTCGTTTCATTTGCTCATATGAAAAAAATATCCGGGAACCCGGATATCAGATGTTTCCGGCAGGGCGGACATGGTTTTCCGTGTCTGTCTCTTTTTGGGAAACAGTGAACAGAAATGCAGTTCTGCCCGCCCTGCCGGAATAAGGATTAATGATGTTCGAGCTGCATTCCCCATCCTTCAAAGAGAAACATGATGGAAAAACCGAATGATTACATAATACAGCAGAGAGATAAATACAATACCGACTTTGTCTTCTGAGTATAAGCAAGTATCAGGCCGGGAATGAAAAGAAGAGAATAAAGCAGGAAAATATTTTATATTCTCTATAATTCAGGATATTTAAAAAAATCAGTGTTTCTTCACTGCGAAAAGTCGTTCCGAACCTGAGCGGTTACAGCGGGGAAAAATTCCCCGGTATATTTTCCCCGACCGGGGAATTTCTCCCCGCATGATGCAGAAAGAGTCCGACACAGCGTTACCCGGCAGAATTTTTCCCTTGCATTTAATCATTATTTCACATTAAAAGATAAAGTCAAATCAATACTTATGATGACAATTCATGTTCCGGAATTCCGGTCGCCGGATGCAAAGCCTAATCAAATCCGTTGATCCCGAATCCGGGATTCCACCGTAGAGACAGGGCATGCCTTGTCTCTGCAACCCGGACTCTTTTTCATCAACAGGTTTAACCCCAAAGCCGTTTCCTTAAGAAAATTATGGAGTGCCAAACTGAAAGACTTCGGCAGGCTCAGTCGGGTCGTTTGGCAGTATTTTTCTGAATCATTTCAGTGTCCCAAACTTTCAGTTCGGGACTCCGTCCCCCCTTAAGGAAACGGCATTGGGTTTAACCCTCTACCTGTTTCATTATAAAAAACAACAGATTTTTTGACAAAAAAAGAAAGGAAATATCCTATGCAGCCCCAGCCCATCCCCTATCTTACTGAAGAAGAGTATATTGAGTTTGAAAGAAATTCCGATATCAAAAATGAATATTTTGACGGTGAAATTTTTGCTATGGCCGGTGCATCCGAAGCACACAACCTGATTGTTGCCAATGTGATTGTCGCACTCGGATCGCAGTTGAAAAAGAAACCCTGCCGGGTCTATCCGAGTGATATGCGGCTGAAAATTGAAAGCACAAAACTTTATACCTACCCGGATGTGATGATTGTCTGCGGAGAGAGAAAATTCGATGATAAGCAGAAAGACATGCTGCTCAATCCCGATGTGATTGTCGAAGTCCTCTCCGACTCCACCGAATCCTATGACCGGAGCAGAAAATTCTGTCATTACAGACAGATTGCTTCCCTGAAAGAATATGTCATGATTTCCCAGAATATCCGGAAAATCGAAAAATTTTTAAAAACAGAAAACCGCCAATGGTTATGGGAGGAGACAGACGAAGAGTATCCTGAAATTATTCTGGAATCCGCAGGATGCTCTCTGCATCTTGAGGAAGTGTATGACAAGGTTTTCTGATTCACCCTGTCTTGACCATCTGCATTTCCATAAACGTCCATGCCCTTCGGCAGGCTCAATGACCAGAACGAGAAAGGAGTGCGAAAATGCAGGGAGGGCAGCGCTGCGCTTTTGCCCACCCTGCAGAAAAATTATTTATCAAGGATTAATGATGTTCCAGGTGCATTCCCCATCCTTCAAAAAGAAACATGATGGAAAAACCGAACCACAGTGTGTAGATGACATAAAAGAGCAGGGAAATAAAGACAATTCCGACTTTGTCCTTGATGTTTTCCGGCACAATCTTATAATAGTTGAAGGCACACTCAACAGCTTTGGCCTGAACGGCAGCAACGATTTTGGCTTCTTTGAACAGTTTCTGGTGCGTCAGTGCCTTATCCATCTGGATTGCGGCCAGATACCAGTTGTAGAGGGCCTGCTTTTCATTATATCCGTATTTGGCCGCCACTTTTTCCCCATCATTATGGAACATATAATCCGCGTCTTCCAGGCAGTTGGCAAGAATGGCCTCCAAATCTCCGGATACGGAGATTTTTTCTCCTTCCGCGCTGGCTGCGGCCCCGCTGTGGGAGATGAGCAGGGCGGTTTCTTTTGCCGCCTTTTCATTGGCCATGGTAAGTTTCATGCTTACATTTTTTCCCTTTACTGCGGTAATATCTTCCTTCATTTTCGGGATATAATAGGCCGATCCCTTGGAGATGGAATTATAGAGATTGTCCATGGAATTGAGGAAATTATGCCCGTCTATGAGGGGCATAAACATGGCAAACAGTACGATAAAAAATCCGATCAGCATTCCCATACCTTTGGTAAAAAGACTTTTATTGGCTATCATGATGCCACCTCCGCTTTTTTCAGTTTTTCTGTGTTCATTAAAAATGTAGCGATAACCCACACCCCGAAAGTTCCCAGTACGATGAAAAAGGCATATATGCCGATGGTGTCCAGTATGACAATGGTGGATTTGGGCAGACTGATGACATCCAGTGCGCTCAGCTTGCCCGGAAGGGCGAATATCCGGTTCACGAATCCGGCCAGCACGGCCAGGGCGTAAAATCCCCGGATGGTAATGCCTTTTACCACTTTGGTGACCATGGCTCCGATCTGGATTCCCACCAGGGACCCCAGCAGCATCCCCATGGCCAGGGTATAGAAAATAAAACCGTAGATGGCATACTGGCTGACAGCCGCGTAGCCTGCGGTAAATACGATCTGGAAAATATCCGTACCCACGGTGGTCATGGAGGAAACCCCCAGCACATAGACAAAGATGGGAAAGGTGAGAAATCCGCCGCCCACACCCATAATGGCCGCTGCCAGTCCCACCAGCCCGCCGCTCAGGACCAGGAAGACCCAGGAAATGCTGCGGCCGCCGGGAACGATTCCCTCGTCAAAGGAAATCATGGGCGGTATCCGGATGCCCTGCAGTTTCTGCGGAAGATTTCCCAGGTCGGCCCCCTCGGCCCCGCCGCCGTGGGCACCGCCGTCATCTCCCTGTTTCCGGGCTTTGAGAAAATCCAGCAGGGCATATATCCCCAGTCCGCCCAGCATGACCGAGTAGATGGAGGTAATAAACGCGTCGCTTAATACGGGGTTGATTTCATAAAGAACGCGGTTGATAATCCCGCCCACGGTCGCACCGAGTATGGCACCGATGAGAAATACCAGTGCCAGCCCCACGGACACATTGCCCATCTTCCGGTGAATCACACTGCCCATGATGGCTTTGGCAAAGATGTGGAACAAATCCGTACCCACTGCCAGAATGCCTTTGATGCCCGCGCTCATCAGGGCCGGGGCGATGATGAAACCGCCGCCTGCACCGATACATCCGGTAATCAGTCCGGCAATAACCCCGATGAGAATGGAGGCAATAAATATCCCCGTTGTGAAAAATGCGGGACTGTAGGCTTTTTTCCCGCCGATCATGTCGGGGATGGCCGTTGCGAGCTGGTCGGCAAAGGCAATACCGCCGATGGCCACCGGCAGAAGGAAAAGACCGAGAACCATCAGCCGCTTCCGACTGGCAAATATTGTATCGGATACTTCTTTCTCCCATTTTGCATGTGCTTTGGCACCGACCATCATAAAGGCCCCCCACTGTTTGAAAAAATTCATTTGCTTTTCTCCTTTTGTAAAGTTAATCCTGCTTTAATTTACAATGCCTTATCTTTACAGGTCATGCCCGGCTGCGGCCGCGTTTTCATGACCTTTCTTCTTTAATATTCCTGCCTGATACGCGTCCTGTAATTTGAATACAAGTTCATCCATATTCATGGGTTTCATCAGATAATCAAAGGCACCGAGTTCCATGCCCCGCACGGCCACTTCAATATTGGCATGACCGGTCAGCATGATGACTTCGATTCCGGCATCCTTTTCCTTTATGGCCCCTAAGGTCTGAATTCCGTCCATACCGGGCATCCGCACATCCAGAACCACCACATCAATGGCTTCCTTTTCCAGCAGTTCCAGGGCATCCATGCCGTTTTCGGCCCGGAATACAGTGATTCCCCGTTTTGTCAGACGTTTTACCAGGATATTCAGAAAATCTGCTTCGTCATCCACAATGAGTACAGTAAAGGGATTCATGCTGATTCCTTTCTTTCCGAAACCGCATTCCGGATAATCCGTGTCAGATCCTCGATTTCATAAGGTTTTGACAGGTAATCAAAGGCACCGCAGGCTCTTCCTTCTTCTGCGGCCTGGTGGGAACCGTGGCCGGTTAGCATAATGACCGGCATCTCCGGTGATTTTTCTTTGAAAATTTTGAGCACCTCCAGGCCATCCATGCCTTCCATTTTCAGATCCAGTACCGCCGCGTCGAATTCATTTCCGGATATAAACGCAATGGCTTCCGTTCCGTTTCTGGCGGTCATTGCCCGGATATTCCGCCGCCCAAGCCGTTTCACCATGACAGAGGTGAATTCGACTTCATCATCCACCAGTAGCAGGCGGATCGGATCAGTTGAATCATTGGATGTCATATTTTTCTCCTAGGCCATTCGCTGGGTGATTTCCTTCATCCGTGCTTCAATAATTTTCTGTTCGTGACGACGTTTTTTAGCCGATGCCTCCATTACCTTTTCCACCAGATTGTCTATCTCACAGGGTTTCATGAGATAATCATAGGCTCCGTGCTTCATGCCTTCAATGGCAGAGGCCACCGTTGCATGTCCGGTGAGCATGATGACTTCCACCAAAGGATATTTCCGTTTGATTTCCGACAGGGTTTCAATGCCGTCCATACCGGGCATTTTGACATCCAGGATCACAACTTCGGTCTGATGCCCGTTTTCACGGAGAATATCCAGGGCTGCCATACCGGAATCTGCCGTTTTCACATTGAAATCTCTTTTGCTGAGCCGTTTTTTCATGGTATCCAGAAAAGCGGTTTCATCATCCACCAGTAATAAATTGGCATTACTCATATTTTCCTCCTTTATCTGCCTGCCTGTTGTTTATTTTGTTTTTCATCTGCCTGCTGACCTCAGTAAATATTCACACCCCAGTCCTGTTCGGGCTCCATTTCCGCTTCCGGTACCGGAAGGCGGATCTCAAAGCGGGAGCCTTTTCCCACAGTGCTTTCCACAATAATATCCCCGTCCATTTTCTTTACAATTCCGTAGCAGATGGAAAGTCCCAGGCCGGTCCCGACTCCCACGGGTTTGGTGGTGAAAAAGGGGTCGAAGATATGTTCCAGATCAGATCCGGGAATACCGGAACCGGTATCCTGAATGTCAAAGCGGATCATTCCCCCGTCCTGCCAGGTGCGGATGCGGATATGTCCGCCTTTTTTATCAATGGCATCAATGGCATTATTGATAAGATTGAAAAGCACCTGCTCCACTTCGGTCTGGGAAGCTTCAATATGCGGCAGATTTTCATTCAGTTTCAGTGTAATGGTGACATTATTGTATCTGGCATGCTGGGCTATGAGTTCTGCAATTTCCCGGATCAGGTCATTGATATTGAAAAACTGAATCCGCTGATCCGAACGCCGGGCAAAACTGAGCAGTTTATGGGTAATATCACGGCAGCGCAGTCCCTGCTTCCGAATCTGCCCCAAAGCCCGTGTAAACTCTGCCAGATTTTCACTTTCCTGAAACTCTTCATCCTCCATCAGATCTTCAATCCATCCGGCCTCTTCCACCATAATGGCCACCGGGTTGTTGATTTCATGCGCGATGCCCGCGGCCAGCATTCCGATGGAGGCCAGATGGCCGCTCTGAATCACCTGCCGGTTCATGATTTCCTTTTCCTTGTCAGCCTCGGCAATCCGGATGGCGGTATGACGCGACACCCAGAAGGCCATGAGTATGATGGAAATACCGCCCAGCACCAGGGTAAGGAGTGCCACCCGGCGGGCCTGATACAGATTGCTGTAGGCATCCCTGTGATCCTGCTGGAAGATCAGGGCCCATTCCCCCTTTTTCAGCAGCCCTGCCACATAGATAATTTCTTTTTCCGTACCGCTCTCAAAACTGTCAAATAAGGGCTCATCTGAAAGAAGTGCGGGAGAATCTGTTATTGTCTGAGTAAATATTTTTGAATAGCGGTTTACATCCGCTTCCATCCGCGGGGAAAAATCTGTCTGCATTTCACCGTCCCGGTTGATAATGAAGGCAAATCCGGTTTCTCCCATATGGATGCTCTGCACCAGATCGTTAAAAGCCCGGAAATCAATGGTGGCCCGAAACAGCCAGGGTTTTCCGTTTTCATAACTGCGGACAGCCACAATAAAATGGGGCTGACCCCGGAGTCCCATAAAAACATCACTGGTATATATATCCGAGCTGATGGCATGACGGAACCATTCCGAATCCGAATAATTGGCATCTTCCAGCTGAAAAGGCCCGGCATAGGAAATCTGTTCCCCGTTTTCATTGATAATCCCCAGGTCCGTAATCACCGCTCCATAGGCATTCTGAATACGGCCCAGCACTTCTTTCAGAAATGTATTATCAGCATACTGTTCATAGGTGTAGGCACAGGCCAGGGAAACAATATTGGCCTGGCGCTCGGTTAAAAAGGTGTCTATCTCCAGGGCATGTTTTTTTACCATTGTTGCAAGATGCGCCCGTACCCTGTCGGTATAGGATGTCTGAAATACATATCGGATAATCCCGCCGAAAATCAGCAGGGGAATAAAGGAGACAATCACCACTGCAATAAAAATATTGCGTTTGAGCGATTTATAATAGTCCGCACGTACACCTGCTTTGCTGTCCATGAAAATATCCTTTCCATTCCATATTTTTGTTTTCTGCGGTTCATATCTGCTTCATGCCATCTTTGCCCTCTGTGAAAAGCAAATATCAGACCAGAGAGTAAAAGGCATAAGGGGAAAACGCGTGCGTTTATCTTGTTTTATTTTTAAATTCAATAGGTTGATAAATTAAAATATATTTCAGCCCCCTGATAGGCGCAGTATATGCCGCTCCGAGCCGCTGTGCAGCGGGGCAGAATTCCCCGGTATATTTTCCCCTGCCGGGGAGTTTTTCCCCACCTGCACTGAAATCCCGATATCCTCGGGTCTCATTTTACACACTGTAAAGAATCATCATGCAAGTACGCCGGCCGGGTCCATGGAGCAGGGCTGGAGTTGGAAAAGCAGGCCCGGGTACAAACCTGCTCTCCTGCTCATTGCTGCCTTTGTATTTACGGCAATGGTCATCATGCCGCCCACACAGGGAATGATTGATATTGTCACCAAAGATAACCCTCCGGGCTACAAAGTACCGACTGACTGCAAAACCATCACGGATACGGTCAACAAAAAACTGCGGCCCGAAGCATTTGCTGAGGCCAAAGGCAAGACCCATTCTGCAACGCACAGCAAGGAGGGCGGACATGATGCACCCAAATCCCTGATGACGGAAATGGAAGTGGCCCGGCTGGCCAAAATTACGGTGGACATCCTGTTTCTGGCAGCTTTTCTGTGGGGAACGGAGGCGCTCTCCATCGGAGCCACCGATATTATGGTGGGTGTGATGCTTTATCTTTTTGCCGTCCTGCCCATGAATGAAATCTCCAAAGCCTATATGACCGATGCGGTGTTTTTCATCTTATGAAAAAACAACCTGGCAAAGCAAGCATAGATGATGATGACCAGTTGCGGAACAGTTTTTTCAGACTGCTGACAGATGAACATTACCGGGTGGAAACAGCTGCATCCGGTGAGCAGGGTCTGGAGATGATCAGAAAGGAAATTCCGGATCTGGTGATTCTGGATATCCGCCTTCCCGGCATGAACGGGATGGAAGTCTTCAGGACCATCCATCAGACTGAACCGAAGCTGCCGGTGATTATCATGACCGCATTCGGAACAACGGCAACTGCCATAGAAGCCACAAAAAACGGGGCATTTGACTATATTCTCAAGCCCTTTGATATACCGGACATGCTGGAAATTATCCGGAAAGCTCCGGAATCAGGGCGTTTTATGCGTTCGCAGATTAAAATGGGGGCAAGCCCCGGTGAAAGTTCTGATGAGGCGATCATCGGCAGAAGTCCGCCCATGCAGGACATCTACAAAGCCATCGGCAGGGTTTCCCCCACAGATGCAACCGTACTGGTACGGGGGGAATCGGGTACAGGCAAGGAACTGATTGCACGGGCCGTTTACCAACACAGCAGGCGGAATCAGAAACCCTTTCTGCCCATCAACTGTGTGGCAATTCCGGAAACACTTCTGGAAAGTGAACTCTTCGGATATGAAAAAGGGGCCTATACCGGGGCTGCCCACCGCCGCATCGGTAAAACTGAGCAGGCCCACGGCGGCACGGTTTTTCTGGATGAAATCGGTGATATGCCCCTGCCCCTGCAATCCAAAATCCTGCGCCTGATACAGAAAAAAAGCATTGAACGCCTGGGAGGGAGGGAAACCATTCCCACGGATGTGCGGATTATTGCGGCAACCAACCGGAATCTGGAAAATGCCATATCCGAAGGGCTGTTCCGGGAAGATCTCTATTACCGTCTGAAGGTGGTCACCATCCGGCTGCCTCCCTTACGGGAAAGACCGGGGGATATTTCTTTGCTGCAGGAACATTTTCTCTCCCGTTATGCAGCCGAAAACGCTGTGGTCAGTCCGGGAATCAGTAAAGAGGCCGTCCGGATGCTGAACCGCTACCCCTGGCCCGGTAATGTAAGGGAACTTGCCAATATTATTCAGAAAGTACTGATTTTTAATCGGGGAGCACCGATTACAGAGGAGGATATATTCCAGTCCATCAATGAAAAAGACGGAATCATACCCGAAGTGAGCGAAGCCCGGGAACAGGAACTGCGGAATTATATCCGAAAAGAACTCGCCCATACAGATAACGGTAATAAGTATGAAAGCTGCATGAATCATTTTTCTTCCTTACTGATCCGGGAAGCCCTGAATATCTGCGGCGGAAACAGAAGTCATGCCGCAAAACTGCTGGGAATTTCCCGACCCACCCTGCATTCAAAGATTGAGAAATACGGCATAAAACTGGAGACGGCTGTAAAAACAGAATCCTGAATCCGGCATATTCCCTTGCAATCTTCCTTCCTTTGCTGATTTTATAGCAGCATCCTTCCACAATTTTCCTTGATTTTTATTATTATTCCGAATTATAAGATAACCTCATACAACATTATTAAGAGGGTTATCTTATGGATTGTCAGGAAATCAGCCGAAATTTTGTCAATTACTATACATCCCGGAGCTTCCGCTCCATCCCCCCTGCCCCCATGCTGCAAAAAAATCTTCCTATGTCCTATGTGTACAGTTGCACCCCGCCCGAACCCGATTCCGACCCGGAAAACCCGAATTATATGGGAAATAAATTTGTCCGCCACCAGACCTGTTTCCGGCATTTTGATACGGATGCGGTGGGGAAGGACAACCAACATTTAAGTTTATTTGAAATGAGCGGAGCCTTCCACTTTGGCCAGAGCAGCCGGGAGAAGACCATCAGCCGCATTTGGAACTGGGCCACGCAGGAGATGGGCATTGATCCGGGGCGGATATGGGTATCTTATTTCGGAGGCGGAAAAATCCCTTTTGCCAGGGATTTCCGGACAGGGGAATGTGTCACTTATCTGGAAGTAGCAGAAGACCGGGAAAGCTTTCTGGCATGGCGGAAAGTGGGATTTCCGCAGGACAGACTGATTCCTCTGGATGCGGAACATAATTTCTGGGTGGAAAATCGGGGAAAGAGAACTGCTTCCCTGAAATGCGGCCCCACCAGCGAACTATTTTATGATCTGGGAGAAGACAAAGCCTGCGGAAAAAACTGCATCCCCGGATGCGGATGCGGCAGATTTATAGAATTTTCCAATAACCGTTTTATCACCCATCGCCTGAATCCCCGGAAGGGAAATCTGGAAAAGGTGAAAAATGCCCTTGCGGAAACGGTCATCGGCATTGAGCGGATTTCCATGATTACAGGAAATGTTCCTTCCATATGGGATACGCCATCCTGCAAACCTGTTATGAGAAAAATTCATGAATTTGTCACCTGCAAAAATGAAGATGAAGTCTTCATCCGGGAAAGCGAATCCGTCATCGCCGACCACCTCAAAGCCCTCTGCGTACTCATCGCAGACGGCGCACCCGCACCGGGAAGAAGCGGAAGGGCCAGAATCGTGAGAACCCTGATCCGGAAAATCCTGACCCGGATGATGCTGTTGGGAATTGATGCGGAGAAATTTTTCCCTGTGATAATTTCCGCTGTAATGCCGGAAGCCGCAAATCAAAAGTCCCTGAAAGAAAAAATGACAGCATACCTCGAAAATGAATCTGAAGTATTCCGTAACACCCTGAAAAAGGGAAGCAATGAACTGGAAAAAATGATTTCCGGAAATCAGGGGAAGTCCTTATCTGCTTCACAGACTTTCTTCCTGAAAAAATACCGGGGAATGCCGGTACTGCTGACAAAAAAATGCAGGGTGACATAAGCGAAACCTTACCTACCAATTATTGAAGAAAGGTCCAAAAAGATGAATGAACAGACAATCACTTTGACTTTGCCGGACTCGGTTTTTGACCGTATTAAAAGAACTGCCCAGGCTACGTCTCTCACTGCGGAGGAAGTCGTAAAGCAGTCTGTTATTCTCTTACTGCCTGCTTTTGAATCTGACATTTCTCAGAATTCCAGTATGAATTTAGCAAAGATTTCATTGCTGAATGATATTCAGCTTTGGAAAACAGCAAATGCGGTAATGAAAAATTCTCAGCAAAAACATTTGGAAAAACTGGCAGAATTGCAGAAACACCGTAGTCTTACAGAAACAGAACAGTCAGACTTGGATAACCTTATGGATGAAGCTCAGCAGATAATGTTATGCAAGGCAGAAGCAAAGCGAATTCTGGCGCAGCGGGGTCATACTGTTTTCAAAGAAGTTGAGCATTAAGGATGCCTGTTTCTTCTGAATTGCGTAAACTGCTTGGGGAACGGGATAAAAAACGGTGCCTTTACTGTCTTACCGATGAGGATAACTGTGGTCTCAGGATGCATGTTGACCACATTTTACCCGAATCTGCCGGAGGCAGTACAAGCCCGGATAATTTATGTCTGGCATGTTTTTCCTGCAATGTGTACAAAGGGGCAAAACAGAATTGGACAGATCCTTTGACACAGGAAATTGTAACTTTATTTCATCCCCTTCGGCAGAATTGGAATGAGCATTTTTGCTGGAATGAAAGTAAAACCCGAATAAAGGGACTGACACCCTGTGGCAGAGCAACAATTGAGGCATTGAAAATGAATAACCCTGCAATCGTAAATGCCCGAAAAAGATGGGTCAGTGCAGGATGGCATCCACCTGAATTATAAAATAACTTGATCTTTTTACATGATTCATATGGATGTACTGTCTTTATATCTTGAATATAAATATTGTGTAATTTCCTTTGCGGATTTTATGCAGAAAAATCAAAAAAATTAAGGGATGATAATAATGACAAACACATCTCAGAAAAGCGATATAAAATTCTTTCTCAATCCCACGATTACCGCAATACATACCGCATTGGAGTTACCCGCAGGCATCTGGCTTTTGAATGAAGAAAAAAAAGAATTCAGAATGGTATGTGCTTCCGGTTTATCAGATGATTATATCCGAAATGCGGTTGTGAGTGAAGAACAGGCAATCGCTGTGATAAAAGAGAAATTTGAAAAGCAGAAAAGCCTGATTGTTCCGGATATTCAGACTTCCCCTTTTTGGCAACGCAAGGCCGAGGCCGAGGCAATGAATCTGAAATCCGCTGTTGCTTCCACCTTGCGAATCAAAACGCAGGTTGTGGGCGGGCTGGTTGTTTACATTCCCAAAGATCAAACGCCTGATCTTGAAAAACTGGCAATAAAAATTGAAACATTTGCTGTTGAAATAACCAATAAACTTCAATATGTTCGATATGTAAAAGGTTTAGAAATTCTGAACAGATCAGCACAAAGAATCAATGAGGAAATGCTGACAAGCGAACTGTTTGTGCAGATTTTGAAATCTGCTGTCAATATATTGAATTGTAAACATATCAATCTTTTTTTGCCTGAAAAGGAAAGCAGTGATCTGGTACTTAAAGAAACTTCCACACCGGATATTCAAAAAAAGAATCGTTTCAAATTTGGGGAGGGGCTGGTCGGATGGGTGGCGCAGGCAGGGAAATCTTTGTCTGTGCCTAATGTAACAGCGGATTATCGTTTTGTAAAGGGAACCGGGCCTTTCAGTAATGAAAAAGAACGCTCCATGCTGCTTTCCCCCATAAAATCAAAAGATAAAAAAGTTATTGGTGTAATCTGTGCAGATGCGCTTGGATTGAATGCTTTTGATGCTCATGATGAGATGCTGTGGGAATCTTTCACGAGGCAGACAGAAATTGCTCTTCAGAATAAAGAATTGTATGAGCAGATACAGGGACAGAGGGATTCCCAGCTTCAGGCAATTGGCAAAATCAGTGATGCTCTTGCAGGCCCTTTTGATTTTAATAAATTTTTGCGCAATATTTGGGATTTTGCCCAACAACTTATGGGAAAGCCAAATCTTGTTGAGATACGTCTGCTGGATAAAACCAAAAATGAACTGGTGGCCGAGGGTTTTCATGAGGAATTGATTGTTAATGAAAAATATCGAAGAATACCAATGGATAAAGGTATAACCGGATGGGTTGCCCGACACAGAAAATCACTACTGATAAGTGATGTATCAAAAGATTCACGATATATACGTTTTCTGAAAAACACAAAATCTGAACTGGCGGTTCCCATTTGCAGAAATGACAGGCTGACAGGTGTTCTTAATATTGAACATCCTGAAATAAATGCTTTTACAGATTATCATCAGCAGTTGGCTGAAATGATAGCGAATTTGGCAGCTATTGCAATTGAAAATGCTGACCGGCTTACAGCTGCTTATGATATTTCAAAAGCAGCTTATGAATTCAGAAATCTTGATAATTTGTATCCTGAAATACAGAAGATTATCAGCAGACTGATGAATGCAGATAATTTTTATATTCTTCGTTATGATGCTATTCAAGAAAAATTGAAGTTAGCCTATTGGACAGATGAAAGAGACAAAGACCTTCCTCTGGATGAAATTTTGAAAAAAGGATTGATCGGATATGTGATCCGAAAAGGACAGCCATTGCTGTGTCCACCGGAAAAATTTGAGGAACTTGAAAAACAGGGAGAAGTTGAAAGAAGCGGGACTCGATCCAATTACCGATACTGGCTTGGGGTTCCATTAAAGACAAATGGAAATACAATTGGTGTACTGGCTGTCAAGACCTATGATGATAATATAAAATATACCGAAACGGATGAAGAAATTTTAATGTTTGTTTCGGAACAAATCGCTATGGCGATTGAGCGGGTGCGCACGCAGGAAGAATTAGAAGCATCCAAACGTGATCTTGAAAAACGTGTGGAGGAACGTACCCGTGAAATAAGCGGACTGAATGAGGAATTGGAAGTATCCAAACGTGATCTTGAAAAGCGTGTGGAGGAACGTACCCGTGAAATAAGCGGACTGAATGAGGAATTGGAAGCATCCAAACGTGATCTTGAAAAGCGTGTGGAGGAACGTACCCGTGAAATAAGCGGACTGAATGAGGAATTGGAAGCATCCAAACGTGATCTTGAAAAACGTGTGGAGGAAATAAGCGGACTGAATAAACAGCAGAGCCTATTGATAGAAAATACAGATAGGTTAAATACACAGCAAAAAGCTTTGATTGATCTGGCACAAAGACTTACATCTTCTATTCAAATGAAGCAGGAAGATATTTTACGGTTTATCTATGCAAATGCTTCCGCCATAATGGATACCGGTAACATGTTCATCGGCCTCTATGATAAAGCAACTGACTATGTCCATTTCCCTTTAGCTTACAAAAACGGTGATCCAACTCATATACCGGCCCGTTCATCCGGCGGAGGACGTTCAGAGTATATTATAAAAACAAAAGAGACGATGCTATGCAAAACCCAAAAAGAAGCAGATAAATGGTATAAGCTCCCCGGTCATCAGGAATATATGAAAGACCCGTTGGCTTCTTTCATCGGCGTTCCTATGATGGTAAAGGATGAAGTTATCGGTGTGGTGGCTACCTATCACCCTACAAAAGACAATCTCTATACCAAAAATAATCTTGAAATACTTCAGGCGATGGCGAATATAGCGGCCATTGCCTTAGAAAATGCAAGGCTTGTTGCTGATTTAAAAAATGCACAAACTCATATTGCAGACAGAGAGCGGGAGCTTGTGATGAGCGGCCTTGCAATGGATTTTATCCACAAAATGAATAATATTGCCGGAACCATTTCCCCATGGATTTCTTTGATTAAAAGACGACTTGATGAAACAAAAACAGATCCGAAAGTTTATGAATATTTGGAGAAGATAAAGCGGGATACTTCTTACATGCTTAAAGAAGCAAATGATCTGAAAAATCTCCGTCTTTCTCCGGAATCCCTTACTCTGGAAGAAACTATTAATATGGAAGAACTTACCGGTTCTATTATCGGCCAGCTTGAAATGATTTATCCGCCGGATATTGAATTTGATTTTGAAGCTGAGATCAGTTTATACCGGGTATGGGGAATCAGAGACCATCTTTCTGTAGCCATATTCAGTGTGGTACAAAACAGTATCAAAGCAGTTTCAGGCAAAGGAACGGTAACAATCCACCTAAAAAATATGATAAACGATACAGGTAAATATATTGAAATCCGTATTTCCGATACCGGTTGCGGTATTCCGCAGGATAAAATTGATTCTGTTTTTGAATACGGTACAAGTTTATGGTCAGATAAAAAAGGAACCGGTTACGGACTCTGGCGGGCGAGAAGTATCATTCAAAATGTAAAGGGAAGCATTCAGATTATCCGTAGCGAACTTGGCAAAGGTACTGAATTTATGATACTGCTACCCGCTGTGGAAAAGTAAGATATGAAAATATAAGGAAGGAGGGTCTTATATGAGACAGGCCATATCCAAATCAGAATTTAAAATGAATGTATTCCGCCATTTTCAGGATATTGAAAAAACAGGAAAAGAAATTATCATCACCGACAAGGGAAAACCGGTTTTAAAACTTGTGCCTTATTGTGAAGATACAGAAGATATTCTTAAATCACTGCGTAATTCTGTAATAAAATATGACGGGCCGACAGACCCGGTGGGATTGGGAGATTCTCTGCGGACTGGATAATCGTAGTGACTGCAATGGAGATGGGCTTGATTCTGATTACAAAAGATGGATAAATATTAAAATATCCTTATGTTCAGACTGTATGGTGACTTTCAGACGAATTCAAATTTTTTTATTCCGGAGGGATACGGATGCAGAACGAAAAAAAAACACAAAAAGGAAAAATTCTTGTTGTAGATGATCAGCAGGGCTGGCGTGAATTGCTGGACGATATTTTAAGACAGGAAGGACATGAAGTGAAAACAGCGGAGAATATGGACAGTGCCATTGGTTTATTAAAATCAGAAAAATTCGATATTGCCGTTTTAGACATGCGATTGGTGGATTCATCTTCTTATAATATTGATGGGATGCG
Organism: Desulfobacteraceae bacterium; assembly: GCA_011390755.1. GTDB lineage: Bacteria > Desulfobacterota > Desulfobacteria > Desulfobacterales > Desulfococcaceae > JAABRU01. Next base: position 28,048 of record JAABRU010000061.1, read on the forward strand.
GGTGCTTAAAGAAGCAAAAGAACGTCAACCATCTATAAAAGCCATTGTTTTGACCGGTTATTCTGATGAAGAACAGAAAAAAAGGGCTCTGGATTTCTATCATGCGGATGGTTATTATGAAAAAGCACCTGATGGAAATCCTTTTGATATAGATGAATTCATTCAGATTATATCTGGTTTGTTGTAGTCTTGACGGCACTTATCTATTATAAATTTATTTTACAAAGCTGAGGAAAATATGGCGACTGAAACTGAGTTATTGCATTACCAAATACAGTTATATAAAAAACTTTATGATATTCTTGAATCATTTATTTTAGATAACAAAATACTGAAATTTAAATTATTTCAGTGTAATATATCGGATAATTCATCTGCAGAAACCATTATTGATGACAGAAAAAATCAGGAAACAGATGTTTCATTAAATAACAAAAAGAAGAAATTTGAAATACTTTTTATTGATAGTGATAGTAACAATAGTTGGCGGGAGATTGTTAAAGATGTAATAGATGATGAAGAATACGTTTTTGACATTGCTTCTGATTATTTAAAATTGTTGGATAAATTAATCAAAAAACATTATGATGTAATTTGTTTAAGTGACATTGATAATTGGTTTAATATTTTAAAAATGCTAAAAAAATCATATGATAAAATTCCAATTATAATGATAAGCAGCAATCCATTTGAAGAAGATTTTAAAAATATTCAAAAGAGATATCCAAATATAAAAAAAATCATTTGCAAAAGCTGTGAAAAAACGAATTCTGATTTTATATCCGATATTAGAGAAACTATGGAAAAATTGTTCGTTTGACTATAGAAAGGGTAGAAACGTGCTTGAATCTATACAAAATATGAATAATCTGTTTCAAAGTTTTTTTGAAGATGAAAATAAACATATTAATGAAATTAAAGATCGATATTGTGAAAAATTAGCTCACATACCAGCGTTTATCCAGTTAATGGAAGGTTTTGTAACTTCAGGATGCAAAGACCAGGAAAAAGATAAAATTATTCGTTATTTAAATCAAATAGATGGCAATGTCAAAGAAGTTCTTAAGCTGAGAATGCCTGAATTTCTTGATATTGAATGTCAAATCGGGTCTATGCTGGGGAAATTTAAAGAGCTTGACCCTGATTTATTTGATTTCGCATCAGAATTATCATCGCATAATTATGACAAGAGGACTCATTTTTTCGATGCTGTTTATGAAATTATTAAAAATGCTGTCAACGCAATTTCAGGTAAAGGAAAAATCAGTGTTCATCTAAATACAATATGTAGAAATAATAGAGAACATATTAAGATTAGCATTTCTGATACAGGATGCGGTATTCCCAAAGATAAACTTGAATCAATATTCTATCCTGGAACGAGTTATTGGAATAATAGTAAATATACTGAAGCTAGCCGTGGGATTGGACTTTGGAAAACACAATATATAATTCAAAAATTGGATGGATATATTGACGTAGAGAGTAAAGAAGAGAAAGGAACTACTTTTGTTATTGGTGTTCCATTGCCTCCAAGACATTATATTCATAATACTTTTGATTCACAAAATAGAGAAATAGAAAAACAGAAGGATAAAATTCAAGCAGAGAAAGATGATATTGAGATAATTAAAATTTTCATCAGCTACGCGACCGAAGATTATGAAATTGCTAAAAGATTATATGATGATCTAAAACGTGAAGGTATATCTCCGTGGTTAGACAAAGAAGACCTTCTTCCAGGGCAGAATCAAGAAGCAACAATCCGTAACAAAATCAGAGAATCCTCTTATTTTTATGTACTTATTTCAAAAAATTCGGTTTCAGAAATTGGTCATATCCAAAAACAACAAAAATTTGCTTTGAATTTGTTTAATCAATTTCCATCAAACAAAATTTTTATTGTACCGGTAAGACTTGATGACACAGAGCCAATTGATGAAGAATTGAGAAATCTTCACTGGGCCGACCTTTCCGATTATGAAAAGGGTTTTAAGCAAATTTTAAAGAGTCTGAAAAATGAACCGAAATGAACTTCTTGAAAAAGTAAGACAAAACATACTTGCATCTGAGCCGGATGCCAAAATCATTCTCTACGGTTCCCGCTCACGGGGGGACTCGCAACCTGAATCTGATTGGGATTTTCTGATATTGGTTAATGGGATGCTGGATGACAGACGTATTGACAGAATCAGGCATCGTCTGTACGAAATAGAATGGGAATCCGGTGAAGTTATTTCTTCCATTGTACGCAATTACAGTGAATGGAACAGCAATCTGTATCGCTCTATGCCTTTTTATCAAAGAGTCGAACAGGAGGGGATAAGACTCTGATGGAAAAAAGCAGAGATTTAATTGTTTATCGCCTGAAAAGAGCTTTTGAAACTTTTGAGGATGCCCGAATTCTTGCGGATTCGGAGCGGTGGAATGCCTGTGTAAATCGTCTGTATTATGCCTGTTTTTATGCAGTATCAGCACTTCTGCTCTGTGATGGACTCTCTTCATCGAAACATACCGGAGTTCGGAGTCTTTTTAACCTGCATTATGTAAAAAACGAAAAAATTTCAAAAACGATGGCAGTAATTTTCAATGATCTTTTTGAGAGAAGGCAGGAGGGAGATTATCTTGATTTTGTTTTATTTCAAAAAGAGCAGGTGACTCCCTGAATAAATGAAACAGAAAAATTTATTGCCCGTCTTGATGCAGAGATTCAGAGAAAAATAAAATGAATCAACAGATTTTTGACAAAAAAGAAAGGAAATATCCCATGCAACCCCAACCCATCCCCTATCTTTCGGAAGAGGAATACCTTGAACTGGAAAGAAATTCCGAGACAAAAAATGAATATTTTGACGGTGAAATCTTTGCCATGGCCGGTGCGTCCCGAAAGCATAACCTGATTGTGGCCAATGTGGTCGGAGAAATACGGTCACAGTTGAAAAAAAAGCCCTGCCGGGTTTATCCCAGTGACATGCGCCTGAAAATCGAAAGCACAAAACTTTATACCTATCCGGATGCGATGATTGTGTGCGGAAAAGAGATATTCGATGGTGACAAAGAAGACATGCTGCTCAACCCGGATGTGATTATCGAAGTGCTGTCCGATTCCACCGAATCTTATGACCGGGGCAGAAAATTCAGCCATTACCGGCAGATTGCATCCCTGAAAGAATATATCCTGATTTCCCAGGATATCCGGAAAATTGAAAAATATTCAAGAACAGAACACCGTCATTGGACCTGGGAGGATACGGACGAAGATCATCCGGAAATCATACTGGAATCCGTCGGATGTTCCCTGCATCTGGACGAAGTGTATGACAAGGTTTTCTGATTCATCCGACTGCATTCCGGATGATCGCCCTGAAGGGAAAGTCATCTGTTTGGCAGAAATATGAACTTGAAAAGATACAAAAATCTTATTATCCGTTCTCATCCAGAATGTCAAACACCGCTTTTTTCAACTGTTCCACGCTGTCGCCGGATTTTTCAATAATTACCGCCAGAGAAAACATTTCAGCAAGGTTCAGACCGTCACAGTCCGATGCATAGGTATGCAGAATCACCGGCAGTAAAGGCAGACGGTTCTGCAGTTTGTCCAGCAGACCCTGCCGGTCCGTATCCGGAAAATCCGGATCCAGAATGACCAGACGGATACCGATATCCTCGTATATCACACTGAGCAGATCTTTACCGTTTTCCGCCAGCCGGACGTGATAATCCGCAACCGAGAGTTCCCTTCTGAGGAATTCCCGCACATGGGGATTACGGTCGGCAATCAGTATGGTTTTTTCTGCTTTCAATGAATTCACTCCGTCCGGTTTCAGCGGTTTACAGCAGCCAGAAGCGGTATGAGGGACCAGAAAAACAGGAGAATGATTCCCACAGACAGCAGGACAACAGCAAGGGCCTGTTTCCAGTTCAGTGACAGATGACACGTCATGCCGGTTCCAATGAGCCACCATTTCCAGGGTTCTGTGATTACCAGGAAAAAAGGAATCCATGAGGCCAGAAGGGTCAGGCCGGAAGAAAAGGCATATATGGCAAAAATCCGGCGGAAGGGGAAACGTTTTCCCTGTGTCATGAAGATCACCATATATCCCAGACCGGAAGAAATAAACACCATCCCGACAGCATTCACAAACAGGATGCTGCCTGTAAGTGCCGGAGCAGACGGGCCGTTCATCACGAGTGACACGGAGAAAATCAGGGAGGAAACTGTAAGGAATAACAGGGGAGGCATCATTTCCGTATCCGGCGAAAGATCGCTGAAAAACTCCCTCGGATTTCCCAGCATCCGGGACATCACCTGAAAATAGAATCCCAAAGAAAATTTCTGTGTATCTGTCATGATATGATTCCTTTTTAAATTATCCGATCATGCCGGTCTTGTACAAAATTCCCAGCACCAGCATGATGATCGTCAGAACAAAGTAAACTCTGCGCTCTGTGTTTCCGCGGTAATAGATTCTGCCGTTTTCACAGATAATTTCTTTTTCTTTGCCATCGGAACCTGTTGCATTTTCCATACGGTTTTCCATTTTTTTCTCCGTTTCATTTTTTATTTTGGGTGTGCAGGGCGGGTGTGGTGCCGCCCTGCACTTTTTCTCACCATATCGGAAGGAAAATATCCGTTCCGGGTTTTATACCGGAACGGGGTGAGATTTATCAGAATGGGGGCAGTGTACCGAATCCCCTCCATACCCAGAACAGAGCCGACATGCCCAGCAGGACAAGGTTTGCAACAAAGAACAGGGGAATACCGGCCCGCAGATAATCTTTGGGCTCCAGGTATCCGCTGGCATACACAATGGCATTGGGCGGTGTGCCGATAATCAGGCAGTAAGCAAATGAGGATGCCATCGCGGTTGCCATGGCCATAAAGGGCAGGTAGGTGGTGCCCGGATGCACCAGCCCGGCCATGTTCAGGGCAATCGGCCCCACCGAGGCGGCTGCCGGTCCGTCAGCCATAAGGTTGGTGATAATGGCAGTCAGGGCATTGGATGTTGCCAAAAGAGGCAGTCCCGAATCCATGCCCAGAGGGGCCAGAAGATCAATGGCAGTACGGGCCAGCCAGTAGGCCGCACCGGTTTCATCCAGGGTGCGCCCGAAAATAATGGCTCCCGCATACAGCCAGACAACCCCCCAGTCCACTTTTTCCTGATAATCCCGCCAGTTCACAATTCCGGCCATGATATAGGCAATGGCCCCGGCCATGGCGATAACACCGATGCCCAGACGCACCGGATATATGCCCAGGTTGTAGAATTCTTTTTCCGTAAACCATCCGAAGACCATAACCGCAAATATGACCAAAGCAATTTTCTGCTGTCTGTTCCATCCGCCCATGCGGCTGATTTCTCTTTGCAGATGTTCCATGGCAGGGGCAAAGGATTTGATACGGGGTCTGAACCGCCAGTTGATCATAATCCATGTGAGAGGGATCATAATGAGGATGAAGGGAAAACAATAGGTGACCCACTGAAAATAACCGATATCTATGCCGAACATATCTGTAAGATAAGTCATCATAATCACGTTGCGTGCGCCGCCCGAAGGTGCGCCCGGTCCGCCGATATTGCAGGCCATGGCAATGGTAATCATGATGAGTTTTCCCAGTTCCGGATCTTCGGGAATGTCTTTGGTCAGACTGTTCTGGTAGAGCAGCATACCGATGGGCAGAAACATGGCGGCCAGGGCATGGTCGGAGATAAAGGCCGCAAGGGGGGCGATAATCAGAATGAAAATCAGCGTAATCCATCGCACATTGGGTACGGCCAGTTTTTTGAACATCATCATGCAGACCCGTTTGTCCACACCGGTTTTCACAAAAGCAGCGGCAAACATCAGACTGCCCATGATGAACCAGCACGCGTCATCCCAGTAAAGCGATGCCACATCCCTGCGACTGACCACACCGGTGAAAACCAGGAGCAGACCGATACAGAAGGCCACACTCGGCAGGGGAATACACTCGGTTAAAAAGCAGAGAACCACAAACGCTCCCATGGCAATGGCCACTTTGATATGCCAGGCCCCTTTATCGGCAGCTTTTCTGTCTTTATCCGACAGGTTTTCGTATTTCAGTCCTTCTTTGCGAAGTTCCGTACCGGCCTTCATAATACCCTGGAAAGTCTCATCCGGTACATTTTCCTCAATATATTTCTGTGCCTGCTGAAGATTCTTTTCCGTAACCGGTATTTTATTGCTTTTCACCCATTTGATGTCCCGGCTCATAAACCGTTTTTTGCTCAGCGCGCCCATATTCATGTTCTGTTCCATGACCTGGGCGGTGAGCAGTTGCCACTGTTCGGCATCGGAGCTGGGAATCTGAAAAAGCTCCGTGGTGAAAAAGTTGACAACAGCTTTCGGGCCCACCTGGTATTCGGTTCCAACATCCTTCATACCGTAAGGTGTGGGCATCAGAAGAATAAGAAATAACAGAGCGACCGGAATGGTAAAAATTTTCCAGTCCACATATTTATCGTAACCTTTGGCTTTTTTCTTGACTGCTTCCGACATCTGACTGCTCCTTTCCCTGAATATTCACCGCTTTTTCAGGATTATTTTACAACAATATTTGCCATTTCAAAGAAAAGTTCCTGCTCCCGGACCACACCGACCACTTTCTCTCGCTGTCTGACCACCAGCCGCCGGATTTTTCTGCTGTACATCAGTTCCGCCAGTTCCATGAGATTGGTATCCTCGTCCACACTGACAGGGGTGGCGGACATGAATTCGCCCACTTTTTTATTGGCTATGGCCTTCATCTGCGTGGTGAAAAGCCCGCTCCAGAACATGGTGGAATACTGCATACTGTCGGCCATGGAGGGTTTGTCTGCCGAGAGATATCCTGGCCGGACTGCTCCCAGCAGATCATATATACTCAGAATTCCGCTCAGTTCCCCGTCCCTGTTGAAAACCAGAATGGATCGGTGCCCGGTTTCCATGACCTGTTTGCTGGAGGCAAGTCCCTCAAAGGATTGCCGTAACTGCGCAATGGCCTCTTTCAGGGTTTTATCCTCTGTGATCGTTGTGTAGTCCTCCACACGGATCATGATTTCCCCGGCTGTTTTTTCCGGACGGTCCTCTTTGAATCGAAGGGCATTGTAGGCATCATTGATTTTGGATGTCAGCAGATCCAGATCACAGGGTTTGTTCAGGTAATCAAAGGCTCCCAGTTCCAGAGAGGCTTTGGCCGATACATGCCCGCCATGCCCGGTCAGCATGATGACCTGCGTATCGGGATTGATTTTTCTGATTTTTTCCAGTGCATCATGACCGTCCATACCCGGCATACGGATATCCAGCACGATGACATCCTGGGGATTTTTCTTTAAAATCTCAATGGCTTCTTCCCCTGTTCCGGCCATTGTGGTTTCAAATCCCCTTTTATCCAGTATTTTGGATGTTGTTTCACGAAATTTGGCTTCATCATCCACCATCAGCACTCTGATTTTTCCTGCCATTGATTTTCCTCCTTTTTTATGACCGTTCAATACCCGTAAATAATTTTCCGGGTGGTTTTATCCGGCTGCACCTGTTTTTACCTTTGCTGATTCAAATTTTATCAGCCCCTTTCCTATATTCAATGCCGTTTCCTTAAGACTCCCCTCCCCTGAGGGAGGGGCAGGGGGAGGGGGAATCATTGTTTAACTGAACTTGTGCAGCTGTTTTGCGGTTCTATCATTTTAAACGCTTAAAATAATAATATATTATGTCAATATTTTCCCAAATAATTATTTTTTGACA
>JAABRU010000360.1 GCA_011390755.1 Desulfobacteraceae bacterium
GCATCTCTGCGTCCCCTGCGTCTTTGCGGTAAATTTTTCTGTCATTTTTTTATTTCCGGCAAAGTCTGCTGTAACACGGTTTTGAAAACCGTGCGTGCCGCAGAATGCGGTTCACCCGTTTTTACCCGTCAGTTTAACTTTGACAAAGCAGCAGCTTGAAAAATACTTTGCGACCTTCTGGAATTTGGGCATCTGCAAAAAACGTAGATTTTTGTGTTTAAATATTATTTCAGAAGGTTGTCCATCTGCAGAGCGTGTTTGAAAAATAGGCTCTGAGATTCTTTCAGGGATTTTATTTTGTGGCGGTGCGTAAGGCAGGTCAGCCCAATCCTTATGGGTTATAGTGCTCCTTGACAAGCATATGCAAGATTATTTTTTACTGTTTTACCGCCTTTGCTTCGGGGAATAATATGCTCTGCTGAGACAGTGATATTAAAAAGTTAAAGCACGCCGGGTAGCCGGGTGCTGTTACCGGCCCCAAGCCCTCTGAGAACTGTGCGTGCGACTTTCACCGCACACAGCTCAGGCATTTCAAAGGCCGTCGCTTTCGGGGAGACCCGGCTGCTCTTATGAAAAACAGACATCATTTGAAGCATACCCCGGTTTTCTTTTGCGAAGTTCAGTAGATCGAAAAGTTTCCGGAGGAGTGCAAAAATTGTATTTTTGCATGGGTCCGCCGGGAGATGCGGCGGTGCAAAAATACAATTTTTGCACTCCGGGGCAGCCGTAAAACCGTATCCGGGGGAAACTTTTCGATCTACTGAAGTTAGGCTGCCCTAACCCGACCTGCCATTTTAAGAGACTGTCCAAAAACCTGCCTTCCGGTATTCTGCCCCCCTGTTTTCACCGGTTCCAAAAATCGGTTTCGGAGGTTTTCGGATAGGCTCCGGGTGTTTCTGTTCGTTGAAGAATCTGCTGAGACGGTAATAAGGGACTCAGAAAAAGATAATTCCCCGGTTCGTCCCGTCAGCAGAGACGAAACAAAGGTTTGGCAAATTTCTGCCGGACAGTTTCAGAGGGTTTATTTTTTACCGAGTACCTAAGTTCAGGCTTCCTGCTCCCGCACATTGAATTCCAGTTTCCATCGCTGTGCCGCATCGTTTTTGGACACGCACCAGAGTTCCAGGGTGCCGATTTCCGTTACTTTGGTTTCCAGAATTACGGGAATGGTGGAACCGCTCTCTCCGTCCAGGGTGGATTCCATGGTGGTGATTTCCTCTATATCCTCTTCCCATTCATCCACAACGGTTCCGACTTTGTCATCCAGTCGCCGGGAAGACCCCATAAAATCAAATTTCACAGGCTCTCCGACCACCAGCACAAATTCCTGGTCAGACAGTGTGGCCTGTGTGCCTTCTTCCATTCCGAAGGGAGCCACGCAAAGGGCCTTGATGGGAACCGGCATTCCGGGAACTGCGGGCAGAGAGGCTGCCACACCGATATAATAACTTTTGTTCAGACCGCCCCGGATGCGGATACCGGTGCCGCGGCGTGCCATTCCGTAATAGGCCGCCCCCCGTGCAACCGTCAGATCAAAATCACTGCTTTCGATTTCCCGTACCACAGGAGTCTCCGGGGGATTCCAGGAAGAAATCACGTCAAGAACCCGTTTCCGCACGGAAGCGGCTTTCATCACACCGCCGTTAAAAAGAATGGCCGTGGGCAGCACTTCCCCTTTCTGCCGACTGAGAAAACGGGCCAGATGACGGGTAATGGCCGGATCGGATTCATAGGACAGGCCGAGTTCCTGAATACCGGACCGTTGCGGGGTGGCGGGAACAGCATCCTGTTCGCAGGAAGGAAAAAAACCTTCCACAATCACATCCTCCACTGTTTTCCGGGCCAGTTTGGTTTTTTTGGTGCCGCCGATAAGACTCTTTCCCCGGCCCAGCAGGGTAATGGGATAATCCTGGGCTTCCGGATCGGAAAGCAGGTTTTCTTTGGCTTTGCGGCACGCGTGCCACAGTCCCCGCATCTGCCAGGCATCCGGTTTTTTCTTTCCCGATGCAATCTGCCGGGATGCGGTATAGGCCAGGGCCAGATCCATATTATCCCCGCCCACCAGCAGATGGTCACCGACAGCAATCCGCTCCAGTTTCAGATCCCCCTCTTCCTCATCCACCTTGATGAGACTGAAATCCGATGTACCGCCGCCCACATCGCAGACCAGTACGAGATCGCCTTTTTCAATACTGTCCCGCCATCTGTCATCGGAGGATTCGATCCAGGCATAAAATGCGGCCTGGGGTTCTTCCAGCAGGGTAATATTGGTGAGTCCGGCTTTTTCCGCTGCCTTTACGGTCAAATCCCGCGCGACCGCATCAAAAGAGGCCGGAACCGTGAGCAGCACATCCTGTTTTTCCATGCGCAGGGATTCATCTTCGGCTGCCATTGTATGGTTCCAGGCATCCCGGATATGGCTCAGGATCAGGGCTGCGGCATCCACCGGGGACTGTTTTTCCATATCATCCGGCCCTTCCCAGGGCAGAATTCCTTTGTTCCGGTCCACCAGGGTATGACAGAGCCAGGATTTGGAAGAGGAGATCAGACGGTGGGGAATCTCCGCGCCCCTTTCCCGCGCAAACTCTCCGACTGCTATTGTATTCCCCTGTTTCCAGGGCAGATCCAGTGCGTTTTCCGGCACATCGTGTTTTCCGGGAAGCAGGATGAAAGAAGGCAGTACATTGCGTTTTTCAACAGTTCCGGCATCCGTTAACTGGGGAATTTCCAGCACACGGATTTCCGGTTTCTTTCCTTTTTCTGTTTTGACTTCTGTATAAGATACAACACTGTTGGTTGTTCCCAGGTCAATTCCGATGATATAAAAGGGATCGGACAAGGTGTCCTCCTTTGCTATTTATTGTATGAAATAATATTTTTTTAAAAATGTTTACTTTTCTGTCCCCGGGTACCGGTGTCCGGGGGAGGGTGGAGAAAACAGCATCCTGAAAATAATGACAGTTCACACCCTCCCTCAGGGGAGGGGAGTCTTAAGTCACCCAAGCACCCAGCCCCCAGCACCCAGCCCCCAGTCCCCAGTCCCCAGCACCCAGCCCCCAGTC
>JAABRU010000203.1 GCA_011390755.1 Desulfobacteraceae bacterium
TGCTGGGGGCTGGGGACTGGGGGCTGGGGGCTGGGGACTGGGGGCTGGGGGCTGGGGACTGGGGGCTGGGGGCTGGGGGCTGGGGGCTGGGGGCTGGGGGCTGGGGGCTGGGGGCTGGGGGCTGGGGGCTGGGGGCAGGGGGATCAGCACCGGAATTATGCGGTGTACGGGGCAGAGCCCCAATGCCATTAAGACCTAAATTCAGTAGATCGGAAACTTCCTGAAATCCCCCTCTCCCCGGGCGGGAGAGGGCCGGGGAGAGGGGGATAAACGGCTGATTTTCACCCTCCCCCGGCCCCTCCCTCAGGGAGGGGAGACCGTCATCAACGGATTTGACCCACTACCCGGCATTTTTATACAAACTCATGTTTGAGAAAAAAATTATGCATCCTCACAATTACACATGGGAAATATTCATTTTCTGTATCAGTCTGCTGATTTTTAACTGGCCCCTGATGCATATTGCCGGAGAAGCAGGCCCGCTTCATTTGCTGCTGTATCTCTTTTCTGCCTGGCTGCTGCTTATTTTTCTGATTGCCCTTACCGCGTTTTTCCGCAGGGAAGAAAACGGTTTTTCAGATATGCCAGAAAATTTTGAAGAATTCCGGATGGATAAGGCAGGGAATCCGGGGCATGGGGACGATATTTTCCGGACAGGGATGGAAGAGATGCGGCATATCCCCGCTCAGGGGAAACCGGAAGGGGATTTTTCCGACCATGTTTGATGCCGCCACTGTCATAAATATTTTCTGTCTTTACATGGTCCTGCTCTTCTGTGTTGCGCGCCTGGGCGAAAATAAAACTGTCCGGGGAACGTCCCTGACCGACAATCCCCTGGTGTATTCCCTGAGTCTGGGGGTCTACTGCACCAGCTGGACCTTTTACGGCAGTGTGGGCAACGCGGCCGCTTCGGGGATGAGTTTTCTGACCATCCCCATCGGCCCAACCGTTGCTTTTGTGCTGAGCGGGCTAATCCTGCGGCGACTGGTACGGATCAAAAATCAGTACCGGATTACCAGCATTGCGGATTTCATATCGGCCCGTTATGACAAATCCGGTACACTGGCGGCATTGGTTACCGTAATATGCCTCATTGCCATCGCTCCCTATATTGCACTGCAGCTGCGGGCTGTGATTTCCACATTTGCCATCATTACCGACAGCAGGGGACTTTCCTCCTCCTGGATCGCCAGTTTTGTCGGTCCCATTCTTGTTACCCTTATGATACTTTTTACCAATCTTTTCGGGGTCCGACGCATTGATCCCACCGAACGTCATGCGGGGCTTATGCTGGCCGTTGCCCTGGAGTCTCTGGTCAAACTGGCGGCCTTTCTGGCCGCGGGCATTTTTGTCACCTTTTATATCGGAGACGGATTCGGAAATGCCTTTGACACTCTCCCCCTCACAGACCGCCCCCATGCCGGAGGCCGGGCCGGTATGGAAGCCGCGGATTATATCCGTTGGTGCAGCAGTCTTTTACTGTCCATGTCCGCGGTTTTTTTTCTGCCGCGGCAGTTTCATGTGGCAGTTGTGGAAAATTTTCATGAAAAGCATATCCGCACGGCCATGTGGCTTTTCCCCCTTTACCTGGTACTCATCAGTATTTTTGCCTATCCCATTGCCGTCACCGGCCTTTCCCTGGGTTTTCCCCCGGAAAAGGCCGATACCTTTCCCCTTTTTCTGCCGGTTGTGTACCGGCAGAAATGGCTTTCCCTCTTTGTTTTTATCGGCGGTTTTTCCGCTGCCACCAGCATGATCATGGTCAGTTCCGTGACCTTATCCACCATGATGACCAATCATCTGCTTTTTCCCATTGTCAGCCGCAGCCGCCGCCTCGGTTTTCTGCGCCCCCATCTTCTGGGATGCCGCTGGGTCACGGTTGCTTTTATTATCTGCGCGGGCTACGGTTTTGAAAGAATTCTGGGAGAAAGTTATATGCTGGTCAGTATCGGACTGATTTCCTTTGCAGCCTTTCTGCAGTTTGCACCGGTTGTGCTGGGGGGACTTTTCTGGTCCAAAGGCAGCAAAGGGGGCGCGCTGGCCGGACTGTCTGCCGGATTTCTGATCTGGGCATATACCTGTCTCCTTCCGGCCCTGGCCAAAAGCGGATGGTTATCCGCGGATTTTCCGGAAACAGGGCTGTGGGGACTTGCTTTTTTACGCCCGGAGCATCTTTTCGGACTTTCCGCACTGGATCCCCTCAGTCATACGGTATTCTGGTCCCTGTTCTGCAATATTTCTTTTTATATCGCGGGTTCCCTGCTTTTCCGGCAGTCAGCGCAGGAGAAGGAACTGGCAGAGGCCTTTACCGGGATTCGCAACGGGGAAACACAGCCCCGCATCCGCAGGACTGCCGCCGCGGCCCGGATTCCCCTGGATAAAAAAATCCTGATCTGCACCCGGATTCTGCAGGAATATTTTCCCGCCGATACGGTCGGCAGACTGCTGGATCAGTCGCTCCGGAAAACCGGCATGATACATAAAAAAAGAATTTCCGTGGATGAACTGGCACGACTGCACGGAGAAGTGGAAAAAGGACTGGCCGGTGCTGTCGGCTCTGCCACAGCCCATGCTGTGATGCAGAAAGGCGCGCTGTTCACCCCGGCAGAAGCAGAAGAACTCTCTGCTTTTTACGGTGACATCCTGGCCCGGATGAGAATTACCCCCGAAGAGCTGCAGAAAAAAATTGCATATTATGAAGAAAAAGAGACACTGCTGAAACAGCATGCCGCAGAACTGGAAAAAACCGTCCGGGAAAGGGAAGAAGAAATTATCCGCAGAAAAAAAACCGAGGCCGAGCTGCGGAAATCGGAAACACAGTACCGGGATTTATTTGAATCCGCACCGGACGGTATTCTGATCACCTCCCCCGGGGGCGACATACTTTCTTTTAACCGGGCTTTTCTGCGGATGTTCCGCTTTGATGATTCTGCGGAACCCTATTCCCTCAATGTCTGCCGACTTTACGCCAATCCCGAACAGGATCGTCCGAAAATGCTGACATCACTGTATCAGCAGACTTATATCAGTAACTACAACCTGTTTTTCCGCGACCGCAGGGGCAGACAGTTTCCGGTCAGTATCTCCTTCCGCCTGATCCCCTACGGAGAGGCGACCTGCATTCTGAGCATCATCCGGGATGTCAGCAAAATCCGTAAAATGGAAAACAGGTTAAAACGTTATACCGAAAATCTGGAGCTGATGGTACAGGAAAAAACAAAAGAACTTACCGCCGCCAACCGGGAACTTTCCGAAGTAATCCGCAGTCTGGAGGAAACACGCGCGCAGCTGGCCGTCAGTGCCCATCAGGCCGGTATGGCGGAAATGGCCGTATCGGTTCTGCACAATATCGGCAATGCTGTCAACTCGGTCAATGTGCGGATCTGCGGCATGGATACCCATATCCCCCAAAAAGAAGTGCTGTCTTTGGGAAAAATATATGAGCAGTTCCGATTAACTGAAATCACAGACAATATGAGTGCATTACCGCAGGAACGCAGAGAACGTCTTCTTTCTTTTTTCAGCATTACTATTGATATTTTAAAAGAAAAGAATAGAATGTTCGGGGAGGATCTGGTCTTTCTGCGGAAAGGACTGGATCATATTATGGAAATCATTGCGATTCAGCAAAAATATGCGGGGCTGCGGGGCTGTGAAACGGCTGTGAATCTCAATGACATCATCCGGGATGCCGAAGAAATGCTCTCGGATTCCATTGTCCGGAGGGGCATACATACAGAAAGGGAACTCGGCAGCCTTCCCCTGCTTTTTCTGGACCGGAATAAAATGATTCAGAATTTTATCAATATTTTGAAAAATGCATACGAAGCCATTGACATGAACCCGGAGAATGAGAAAAAAATCCGTATTGCAACAGAATCTGTAAAAAGTGCGGAAGAAAAATATATACGGATTGTGATTGAAGACAGCGGTATCGGACTTAGCGAAGAAACCCGTGCAAAGGTTTTCCGTTTCAATTTTTCTACCAAAGGCAGGGCAACCGGTTTCGGTCTGCATGATACCGCAAACTATATCAGGGCCCGGGGCGGCATGATTGATATCCTGAGTGAAGGACCGGGCAAAGGGGCGCAGGTAATCATCCGCTTTCCTCTGTCGGGAGAAAATATGTCAGGAGGAAATGTCCAATGAACAGAAAAATCATTGTGATTGATGATGATGAATCCATACTGCAGGATTACAGGCAGATTTTAGCTCCTCTGCCGGGCGGTATATCCGATATGGAAAAAGAGGCGGCAGCGCTGGAGGCCGAACTTTTCGGGGATACGGAAAAAATTTCCCCGAAAGAGGAAGAAAGATATGAACTGAGTACTGCCCTGCAGGGACAGGAGGGATGGGAGAAGGTCAGAAACGCGCAGAAATCCGGCTTTCCCTTTTCCCTGGCCTTTATTGATATCCGGATGCCGCCCGGCTGGGACGGGGTGGAAACTGCCTGCCGCATCCGGGAAAGCGATCCCAATATCGAAATTGTTATTGTAACGGCCTACTCGGACAGGGACCGGCAGGAAATTGTTAAAAAAGTCGGGGTTCCGGAAAAATTATTATACCTGAAAAAACCCTTTGACCCCGAAGAGATCCGCCAGATGGCCCTTTCCCTCACAAGAAAATGGAATCTGGAGCAGCGGGCCATCCGGCACCGGAAATATCTGGAACGCCTGCTGGTGGCTGTCCGGCGACTGAAAACCCTGAGCATTTCTTCGGTACGGGGCGTGCTGACGGCCATTTTGAATGAAGTGCTTCATCTTATTGACGCACGCAAAGGTTTTATTGCCAAATTTGAATGCGGCCGGGCCGATGTGGAAATCACTTCGGAAAATATTGCTTTTTCCGATACGGAGTCCCTGATAAAAAAAATTACCTCCCGCCTGCCTGATATTTCGGATATTACCCGGATAAACGGCATCATGGTGCTGCCCTTAAAAGATCTGGTGGGAAATTATTTTATCCTGGTCTGGGACAGTGAATTTCCCATGTCCGATGACAAACTCAGTCTGGTGCGTCTGCTGCTGGAAACCTGTTCGGAAGTGCTGGAAAATGTAAGAAAACAGGAGCAGTATCTGCGCAATGAACGGATTGCCACCATCGGGCAGATTGCCGCGGGCATTATCCATGAAGTCAATAATCCCCTGACCGCCATTATCGGCACAACCCAGATGAACAGCCTGTATTCCGAAAACATATGGGATTTGGTGGATCACTGCGATACTTTTATCAAAGATCCGGATATGCCCCCGCATATCATCCGGCAGTTCAAGGAAATCCGTCAGCGGAACAAAGTGGATAAAATCCGGAAAGACATGAGCCGGAACTATGAAATTATTGAAACCGGAGTGGAAAGAATCCGGGCTCTGATGGATAATATCCGGAATTTTTCCAAAGTCAGTGATGATTTCGACCCAATCTGTGATGACGTGGGGGAAGCACTGGAAAGTACCCTGATTCTGGCCTACAACGCGCTGAAGCATGGCGTAACCGTTCATAAAAACTGGGACCCCCCTCTGCTGGCCAGATGCGATATTAACGGACTGCGCCAGGTTTTTCTGAATCTGATTCTCAATGCCGTGCAGGCCATGGACGGCAAAGGGGACTTATGGATCAGCGGCAAAGAGGAAAATGAAAAAATTATTATTTCTGTCCGGGATTCCGGGCCGGGCATTCCGGCGGCGGAACGGGAAAATATATTCAAGGCTTTTTATACCACCAAAGAAAGCGGTACCGGTCTGGGGCTTTCCATTGTACGGGGCATTATCAATAAACACAACGGGAGTATCCGCGCCGAATCCGAAGTGGGACAGGGGGCCGTTTTTCATGTGGAAATTCCGGCGGGGGATATATGATATTTTTCAGAATACACACCGGAATATTTTGGGTATAAAAAAGCAGTGATGTAATTCGGGATTTACGGGGGCAAAACAGGACATGGAATCAGAAATAACAGATTCAGTTAAGATAAAAAACAGATATGCCGAAATGTTATCATCTTTTAGCGCAGATATTCAGTCGGCAGTTGATCTTGCGCTTCAGAGATATTTAATTGAACAGATGACAGGCAGAATTACCGGACTGAAAAAAAAGGACAGCGATTTTCAGTCGAAATACGGTTGTGATTATCATACATTCTGTATGCGGATATCCGGAGACGATAAATATTTTGATTATATTGAAAACAATATAAATAAATTATGGGAAACAGACCTGGCCGATTGGGAATTCTGCAATAAAGGAATAGATGATTGGACAAAACAGCTTCAGAAAGCAGGGTGCGTTGGGTGCCGGCCCTAACGCACCGTAATATCTCCGGTTCGGTGCGTTACGCTTCGCTAACGCGCCTAGGGTGTTCAGCAGAATACCGGCAGACAGTCATCTGACAGCCGAAACTGCGTAACCGGTCAGTAAAAAAGCTGATCCGCCGGTCCTTTTTATGAGAATATAAATGATATTTGGAAGATCTGATAATTTTGCAGAAACAGCGGACAGCTCCCCGGCCGCGTGGAAAATTTCGCGAACCGCCTGGCTGGTCATACTGCTGGGTTTTGCCCTGCGCTTATACCTGTTTTTCCGTATCCCGATCATTAATCAGGACGGTTTTCTCTATATTCAGCAGGCCAAAGCGCTGTATTACGGGCTGTTTGATGCTGTCATTGACTGTTATGAATATCTGCCCAACTATCCCTTCCTGATTGCCGCGGCATATAAAATCTTCGGAGACTGGGTAACTGCGGCGCGGACAGTGTCCCTTATCTTCGGAACCCTGACCCTGATTCCCCTTTACCTGATTTACCGGCGTTTTTTTCCCGCAGCACTCAGCACGGTCACACTGCTGGCCTTTGCCCTGATTCCCTCCTTCATCCTGGTCAGCTCCGATGTGATGCGGGGGCCGATGTACTGGTTTTTTTCCGCATCCGGAATGTTTCTCTTTCTTTTCCATATGGATGAACAATCCGGGGGCCGAGCACCGGCCTCTTCTTTCCGTATTTTTACACTGATGACACTCAGCTGCCTCTTTTTTCTGATGGGCACATGGGCCAGGATTGAATGCGGAATGTTTATCATTATATCCGCTGTATATCTTCTGTTTTCCGGACAGAAACGCAAATATTTTTCTCTCTTTTCTTTTCTGCTTCCCGTTCTGATAATCATTCTGGGCGGATTCATTTTTGCCTGTGTTTCCCGCGCGGATATACTGGAATTGCTGAAACCCGAAAGAATTTTCTCCCGTGCTGCGGAATTTTTTTCCAAATACAGTGAGATTCGGAAAAATCTGGCCCTTCTCGCAGAGCAGGAACTTCCGGGCTTCACTCCCTTTTTTTTCCCGAAAGTCCGCAATCTTATCTGGCTGATTGCCCTGGGAACCCTGGCCGTCCAGATTGTGGAAACCCTGTTTTATATTTTTTTTCTTATTCTGATAATCGGTATTGCCAATACCTTCCGCCGTATTCCCGCAGAACCGAAACTCATGTATATCAGCCTGCTTTCTGTTTCCGCCCTGCTGGTGCTGTATGCGCAGATCATCTACAACTGGGCCATGACCAGCCGCTTTACCTTTCTTTTTCTTTTACCGGCCTTTGTGTTCAGCGGATTCGGTATTGAAAGAATCTCAGAGTATATACAAAAAAAAACAGATTGGAAGCAGCCATTTACCTATATCCTGATATGTGTTTTGATGATTTCCGCAGCATCCGCCAAAACCCTGCGGGCCTCCTATGTGAAAGACAAAGAGGTGTATGAAGAAATCGGAACATGTATTGCGGAAAGAGAAAAAAACAGCCGTTCCGTGGATGTGGCCGGTGCCTTTGATGATATAAAAAAAATCCATTTTTATGCCAATCTCAATTATGAAGGGGCCCCCTGTTTTGATGAATTCTGTGAAATGGACAAAAGAAATGAACAGGATCTCCGGAAAGTGCGCCATTTCGGATGCCATTATTTTGTATGGGATGAAAAAGGATGGAAATCTGCAATGCCGGAGAAACTGAAAGATAAGACAAAATTCATCTATATCCGGGAATGGCAGACATCCCGTCATGGAAAAATGATTCTCTATGAGGTGCGGCAGTGAAAATTGCACTGGTCTGTCATCAGTACAGTCTCCGTAAAGGAGGACTGGAGAAAGACACCGTCCTTTTCAGCCGGGAACTGCGGAAAAGAGGGCATGAAGTCCATATTTTTGCAAACCGCCGGGATGACAGGGATAATACGGATGATACGGCTTCCGGCATTGTCTTTCATCATGTGCCCGTGTTTCCCTTCACCTCCCCGGGCAAAAACCTTTCTTTTGCCCTGAATGCCCAAAGAAAACTGGCAGAAACATCATTTGATATTATCCAGGGAATGGACCGGATTCTCCGTCAGGATATTTTCCGGGTTTCGGACGGCATAAACCCGGTGCAGATGCAAAATCGCTATCCCCATCCCCTCATCCGCGGCTTTTTTGCCGCAACGCCCCGGCGGATGGCGCTGACATGGCTGGAGCAGCAGATATTCCGGAAGGGCGGGTGCCGGACTGTGCTGGCCATTTCCCGGGTCATTAAAAATGAAATTATCCGGCATTATCATGTAAAACCGGAGCATATCCGCGTGATTTATAACGGTGTGGATACCGAGATCTTTCATCCGGGTCTGAAAGAACTGTACCGGAAAAAAATCCGGGAAGAGTACGGCATTGGGGAAGAGGAAATGCTGCTGCTTTTTATTTCCAATGACCATAAACGCAAAAACCTTTCGGCTTTACTCAGGGCCCTGCAGCTTCTCCTGCCGCAGAAATTCCGCCTGATGGTCATCGGAAGTGACCGCAGTGAACCTTACCGGCGGCAAAGCATAAAAATGGGAATCGGGGAGCAACTGCTGTTTGCGGGGCATCAGAAGCAGATTGAATCTTTTTTCGGCGCATCGGATATTTTTGTTTTTCCCAGTCATTATGATGCCTTCGGCAATGTATGCCTGGAAGCCATGGCAGCCGGTCTTCCGCTTATCTGCTCCCGGACCTGCGGGGCTTCCGAGCTCATCCGAAACGGCGTAAACGGTTTCATCCTGGAGCAGAAGCGGCCGGAGGAACTGGCGGAAAAAATATCAATGCTGAAAAATCATTCCCTCAGAAAGCAAATCGGCAGGCAGGCCGCCGGGGATGCAAAAAAGCATTGTATTGAAAATCATATGTCCGAAGTGCTGGATCTGTACAGGCATATCATCCGAAGCAAAAAGGAGTCCCATGCCGGAAACATCTTTCATTCAGTACAGTGACTGGAAAAATCTGCTGCTGAATCCGGATTATCCCGAATTCATACGGATTTTTCCTTCATTTGCATCAGTGTTTCATTATGAAAAAGGGAAAACCGTTAAAAAAATCAAAGGCCGGGATGTCCTCCGCATTCCGGTTTCCGGAAAAAATCCTGCTTCCGCCTTTTATGTGAAAAGACATTTTTTATCTTTTGCGGGACTCAGGAGACTGATGCGTCTGTTCTTCCCCCGGCGATTTTCTTCCGAAGGCAGAAAAGAGTTTTATCATATCTGCGCATTCCGCAAACAGGGACTGGCAACCGTTGATGCTGTGGCCGCAGGGGAAAGGCACAGGTGGTTTTTTTGGGAAGAATCTTTCGTTATTACAGCAGATTTCCACCCCTTTGAAAGTCTGGAAAATCTGCTGCTGCATCATGCCGGATTCCGGAAAAGAATGGAAGATCCCGAAGAGAAAAAAAAACTGCTGCGTGAAATCATGAAATATGCCCGGAAAATGCATGATGCCGGGCTGAACCACAGCGATTTCAATGCAGACCATATTCTTATCCGCTATGATCAGGAAAACAGCGCACCGGAAATTGCCCTCTATGATCTGCAGCGGGTTCGGCAAAATACATATTTCCGCTTCCGCTGGATTGTCAAAAGCATTGCCGAACTGACTTTCAGTCTGCCCCATGATTTTCTGAGGGAAAAAGAGAGAACAGAACTGCTTTTGTATTATAAAGGAAAAGAAAAAACAGGTGTCCGGGATAAAATACAGTTGTTTTGGATAAGAAAAAAAATGGAACGGATACAAAAGCATACAGAAAAAATTATGAAACGCCACAGTCAGAACAAAGATATTCTGGGGGATGACGGGGAAAAAATATCCCGGACTCTTCGGGCTGCCGGAAATGCGGGGAAATGAATCATGATATTTGTCTGGATCAACAAGCAGAACTGGAAAACACCCGGCCCCATCGTGAACATGACCGTGCATAATGCCCATTCATTTTCAGAGATTGGTTTTGAAACTCATCTTGTAGTGGGAAACGGGGAGGATTCGGACACAATGACCGATCTGGAACAGTTTTACGATCTGCCCTTGAATTCCCGCTTCCGTATTCACCGGATTCCCCGCTGGCAGGTGGGCAAATCCGCTTACAGCTTTTCTGTTTTTTATCAGGGTCTGCGTCTGATTCTTGCACTGGCAAAAAAAGATCGGGTTACGGTCATTAGCCGGAATTCGGGCTTTCTCTGGTTTCTGGTATGGCTGTGCAGACATCCGAAGATTTCCGGATATTACGAGCTTCATGATTTTTATGCGGATCTTTCCTGGGTGGATCAAAAAAAAAGCGGGCATTACCGGGAAAAAATCTACGAACATCTGTTTCTGCCGCGCCTTGACGGCCTGATCTGCATTACGGCTGCACAGCAGGAACGTTATGGCAAGGTATTCCCGCATCTGCCTTCCTGCGCTTTTCCCCTGGGAACAAAAATACGGGAGGAAAAACAGCATCCGGAAGAAATGCGGAAACGCCGTACCCTGCTCTATGTCGGACATATGCACGGTGAAAAAGGGGTGGATTTTTTACTCCGTACCGCCGCACACCTGGCCCCGCAGGGAATCCGAATGCTTTTTCTGGGAGGAAAAGAGAAAGAAATTTTTGAATTCCGAAAAAAAGTCCGGAAGCAGGGCATTGAAAATGCAGTGGAATTTATCCCCTTCCTTCCTCCGGAACAGATGCACAGAATCATCGCGGAAAAAGCCGGGGCCGGTGTGGTTATGCTTAAAGACAATTATTATAACCGCTATCTGACCTGTCCGGTCAAGGCACTGGATTATCTTTCCCACGGCCTGCCCGTTATCGGAAGCGACCTGCCTTCGGTGCGGGAAGTTATGGCCGATGCCTGTCTGTATATTCCTCCTGATGATGAAAAGCGTTTTGCGTCCGCGGTTTCAGAAATATTTGAAAATCCGGAACGCTACGCAGAAATGGTATCCAAAGCCCGAAAAAGGGCTGAAGCCATCACCTGGCAGAAGCGGGCTGAAGGCATAACAGACTTTATTCTCAAAAATGAAACGTCATGCCAGGGGGAGTCCGCATAAGTTCTAAACATGTCATCTGACATATCCGTTGAGAAAACCGGTTTCTCCCGGTTTTCTGCCCCGGTTCCCATGACCCCGGAGGGAATTCTGCTGCCGCGGTCCGGGCGGAATCCGGACCGGTATTCTGCATATATTCAGATACCAAAACATTTTTTCAAAAGCCGGTTACATTACAGCATCAATCTTGACGGTCTCGTAAAAAGTCTGAAAATCAGGTTTTGATACATATTATACTGTCCACCGGCATAAACTGCGCTTTCTGAAAAGTCCCGGAATCCGGGGACAGTCTGAAATAATTCCGTATCACCGGCAGATTTCAGCATACGGA
>JAABRU010000361.1 GCA_011390755.1 Desulfobacteraceae bacterium
AAGTGAGATGATGCACAGGACACTTCAGAAACTGTTCGGATACGAGGCAGATACATGCAGATCACAGATCAGACAGTTGCGAAATGAACTGTCAGATTTTGAAAAGCAGTATGATATGTCATCCGGGATCTTCTGGCAGCGTTTTCAGGAGGGAAACACAGATCAGACAGTTGCGAAATGAACTGTCAGATTTTGAAAAGCAGTATGATATGTCATCCGGGGTCTTCTGGCAGCGTTTTCAGGAGGGAAACACAGATGACAGAATGGATTTTGTCGAATGGGCCTCTCTTGTTCAGATGATACAGGGGCTTGAAAAACGTCTGGCACTGCTGAATGCAGGTAATTTATGACCATTTCCGAGTATCTTGAAAATGTGAAAACCCTGGTAGTGTTCTGTCAACTTTTAAATGACGGGTATGTAACATATTGAATTTTTTTGTAGGGTGGGCAAAAGCGCAGCGCTGCCCACCGATTCAGGTGGGCACGGAAAAACATGTGCCCACCCTACAAAAAATTCAACCCGTCAGTTTAACTTTGACAAGGCAGTAGTGGGTCAAACCTGTTGATGAAACAGAATTCAGATTGCAGTAGAGACAGGGCATGCCCTGTCTCTACGGGGCACAGTATCTGCGGAGATATGAATCCCGGATTCAGGATCAACGGATTTGACCCACCACCAAAACCCTTATGCTGACAAGTCCCCTGGTGGAAAGTTTTCAGGTTGTCCGTGAACGGATCACGGTAAATGACGGACATATCCGGGCGAAGATGACACTTGTGAACGGCTGCCTTATGGAATTTTCAGAATATGTTCAGCGTATGGGAAATGATGTTCAGGTGATAACTTACAGTTATCACTGCACAGATTCTTTTCACAGACTTCTTGTCAGGTGGGATAATACGCCCCATTTTCCTGATTTGGAAGGATTTCCGCATCACAGGCATACCGGATATCCCGAAACTGTGCAGGCCGGTCAGCCAATGAATATATTCAAAGTACTTGATGAAATTATGAATTTTATCTCTGCTGAATCACAGGAATCATAAAATTCTGATAATGAACCGCCCCGCAGCAGGATACGAGAGAAAAAAATTGTCACCCCGAGCGGCACATACTGTCCGGTTGTGATTGATTTCAGCCGGAAGGACAGAAGAAAACGCCTGGAGGAAATCCGGCAGTCTCTCCGGGATGGCAGCTTTTCCGCCTGGGAGGAACTGGTGTTTCTGCCGCTCTACGGACAGGAAACAGGAGCTGCACGGAGTGATTTTGCAGAAAAAGTTCTGCTTTTCGGAACAGAACTCTGCCGTGCCGGAAAAATATCATCCAGACTGCTGGCGGCCACACTGCTTATGTCGAACAAACTGATTGACAAAAAACGGCTGAGGGAACTGTGGGAGGAGATAAAAATGCTTGATATCCTGGAAGTTGCAAGAGAAAAAGGCATGGAGGAAGGGGTTATCCTAGGAAGAGAGGAAGGAAAATCCATTGGAATTCAGGAAGGAAAATTCATTGGAATTCAGGAAGGGAAAATCCTGAGTGCCCGTGAAATGCTGTCGAATGCCCTGATCGAAAAATTCACGATCATTCCCCGGCATATTTCGGACTGCATACAGATCGGAAGAGATCAGGATATCGCCAAAGGACTGTTCCGGCAGGCTTTACGATGCGCAACGCTTCAGGAGTTTGAGGAGATTCTGAAGAGGGTGTGAGTCTGCAGAAAAAACCTGATATTTCTGCCTGATACGGAGAGAATATTCCGAAGTTCCCTGTCAATTTTGAAATTACGAGTTAAAAAATCCGATTTTTCAGTGCAACCGGCAAAATTGATAGTGCAGCAGGGCATACGCGTCAAATGAAAAGATGATTATCCTTCAATTCCGTTTTTCAGATTTTTTTATTTCCGATCCGCTCATATTACAAAAACTGTTTGAAACTTGAAAAGGAATCGGAAACAGGGTATGGATAAACATTTCCACAGATACCTGAAAAATGCCGGAGGATACAAATATGACAAAAAAATTCTTTAATATCGCAGGCCCCTGCCAACCGGATATTCATTATATGGTGGATCCCCTTCCCCGGCTCTCCGGTGTTACGGAACTCATTGACCGCCGGGAATATTTCATCCTGCACGCGCCCCGTCAGACCGGGAAAACCACCTATCTCTACGCCCTGATGCATCAGTTGAACCAGAAAGGGAAGTACACCGCATTGCAGGTGAATATTCAGGAGGCCGCCAGCGGAACCAGTCCTGAAAAAGCCATGAAAATCGCAGCCGGGGCGATATATTTCCAGGCGGAAAAATATCTGCCGCCGGATGAACGCCCTGAAAATACCGCTGAAATCGGTCAGGAAGAATTTGAAAAAGGCCATTCATTGCGGGGATATCTGAAACGATGGTGTCAGAACAATCCGAAACCCATTGTCCTTTTCATAGACGAGGCCGATTCCCTGCTGGATGATCTCTTTCTGACCCTGCTGCGCCAGTTGCGTTCCGGATTCGAGGGAAGGCCGCAATCCTTCCCCCAGTCCGTTGCGCTGGTCGGGCTTCGGGATATCCGGGATTACAAAATCCGCATCCGTCCGGAAAAGGAAAGCATGGGAACCGGTTCGCCCTTCAATGTCAAAAGCAGGTCTTTCTTTATGGACGGATTTACATTTGGGGAAGTATGCGGTCTTCTGGACGAGCATAAAAAGCTAAGCGGGCAGGCATTCAGCGCGGAAGTCAAAAAGGAAATTTTCCGCCTGGGTGCGGGACAACCCTGGCTGACCAATGCACTGGCCGGCCAGATTGTTTTTGAAATTTTAAAAAATGATCATACAAAAGAGATTACACACGGGCATGTGATTCAGGCAAAAGAAGAGCTCATTCAAAGGCGGGACACGCACCTGGATTCCCTGACTGACAAACTGAACGAATCCAAAATCAAACCCCTGGCCGAGGCCATTATTTCCGGCAATCCCCCGGAGTTTGACAATCTCAATGACGCTGTGTCCTATGCGCGGGATCTGGGCCTGATCGCCCCGGATCCGCCGGTGCGCTTTGC
>JAABRU010000062.1 GCA_011390755.1 Desulfobacteraceae bacterium
GTAAATACGTACACAGTTTATAAACACCGGATGCCCTGATTTAAAAGGGTTTGCAGGGCCGGAAAACTGTGTACGAACTTCTGACTTGGTGTACTAGGGAGGTAGTACATTTCACCTGACCCCTGACCCCTGACACCTTTCCCCCCGGGCTGGGGCGGTGCGTTACGGCCATGGGTCCTAACACCCTACAGTATTCCTACGGTATTCCCTTAAAAAAAATAAGACCCGCTCCCTCAGGGGCTGACCGCCAGTTTCTGTTCGGGATGAATGGTTGCGTCTTCTGCAAGTCCGTTCATGCGGAGCAGGTCTTTTACGCTGATATTATAACGGTTTGCAATGGAATACAGGGTATCACCTTCCGCGACCACATGATACCTGGCGTTTCTGACCGGCGCGGCTGTTTTACCTGTTTTTACGCTTTTGTTTGTTTTTCTGCCCGGTGCCTCCGCAGTCCGCCGGGTATGTTTTACTGCTGTTTCCGCCACACCCGCAAATTTTCTTTCAAGATTGCCCTGCCGTTTGTCCAGATGTTCCAGCTGTTTCTGAATATTTTCCAGTTCCATGGGAATCGCCTGCCATTGTTGTGCATCCTGCGGCATTACAGGATTTTCGGATGGGAGGGATTCCAGACTGCTGATCCGATTTTTTATTTCACCGATCTCTTTTTCCAACGGGGCCAGGCGACTTTCCATCTTCTGGATTTCTTCTGATGCATCCTTTTTATCCGGCAGGAGCAGAATAAAAAAAACAATCAGTGTAATGATCCCCGCGGCCGCCAGAATAACCGGCATATTAAAATTTTCCATTCCTTTTGATGTAAATTTCCCCATTTTTTCTCCTCACTGTCTGTTATTTTTTCGGATATTGCTTTGCTTTTTTGATACCGCAGAAACGCACACCGGGTGTTTCTGCGGTATTCATTGTCCCCTGGGAGAGGGTGAAAATGTCATTCATCATAAATCCGGGCTTTTCATGAATTCATCAAGGGTGAAAGCCGCGGGTATTCAGCGGAATTCCAGACGGAAAATCAGTTCTCCGCCGAATTCACCTTCCGTATCCTGAAACGCACTCATCAGCAGGTTTTCCAAAAATCTGTATTCGGTGGTGGCAGTCTGCACGGTTTCCCCGGAACGGGTTTCCACCCCGTATTTGACACTCAGTCTTCGGGACAGTTCTTTGCCCACTGTAACCTTTATCTCACTGTCTTCGGCATTTTCCCCTTCGGTATAACCCAGTTCCAGTGTATCCAGGGCCGTACTTTCTTTCAGTCTTTCCCCCAGTTTTTCGGCCAGGGCATCCGCCAGCAGCTGGGTGGCGGATGTGGAACCGCCTTCTCCGCTGATCATTTCTTTGGTGGTTTTGCCCAGCACCAGCAGGGAAAGGATATCCGCATGTTCTTCCCGGGGATCGGAACGCAGCTCAAATTTCAGATTATCCTGTGTACCGGATACATGCAGAAATACTGTCCATTTACGGATTTCGGCATCTCCCTGTATATCAAAGGTCGGTTCTGTTTTGTAAGGATTTAAAAAATCAACCACACCCTTCTGAATATCAAATTCCCGGCTCTGGTAAACAATTGTGCCGGAGTTTACTTCCGCGCGCCCCCCGATGACGGGATTGACTGCAGTACCGCGGATTTTCAAATCCGGCCGGAGCAGAATCAGCGCGATATTATTATCCACGGTAAAAGGATTGCGGGAAATGAGATTAATATCCAATGCCATATTTTTCAGCAGAGGATGGGGCTCTGCCGAATCCGGGGCCGATTCGGCCCTGGACCTTTCCCCCACTTTTGACAATGTTTCCAACAGACCGATTTTCACATCTTTGAAATACTGTCCTTCCAGCAGCACCACTTCCCCGCTGATGCGGGATTTTTCTGCTTTTCCCCGGAGATTCAGATCGGTGTTGAAGAGAATATCGGCGGTATCCGGTATGCTCACGGGAATCTGTTCTCCTTTCAGATGGATCCGCATCCGGTCCGGTTGAAAATTTTTCAGTTTTATATTTCCCGAAAGCGCAAAACCGCCTTCATCCACCCGCCCCTCAATTCCTTTCAGTTCCAAAAGATCGGGGCCGAGATGAATCTGACCTTTCAGATCATGCAGTTTCTGAAGCAGACCGGGAATTCTTATCCCGATGTCCTGGAAATCGGCAACCGCCTGAAAGTCCGGTTTTTCGGCACTGCCTTTTATCACCGCATTCAGGCGGATGCTGCCGCTAATATCCTGCAGTTCCTCATCCAGCAGGCGGACAACCCGGAGGGGAATATTCCCCTCTGCCCGGAAATCCAGAGGGCCTTTGAGGTTCCCTGCTCCGGAAATATTCAGATTCCCCTCCCGGAGAAGGCGGAGAGCGATGCCGGGTACACGGATTTTTCCCTTTTCCAGAAAGATGTTCAGATTTTCCGAATGAATGAATTCTGTTTTATTTCCCCCGGCCTGCTTTTGCGTTATTTCTTTCAGAAAAATATCCAAAGAAGCAATTTCTGCCTTTGCCTGTATATTTTCCGGTTTTCCGCTGTTGCCTTCGGCTGCGATAATTCCGCTGAGCACCCCCCCGAGATTATCTCTGCCGGCGATGCTGAAAAAGGGACTGAGATCGCTTTTGTCAAAAAGTAATTTCGCGGTAAAATCTTTGGATTTCAGATGATAAACCGCATCCAGGTTAAAATGGAGATCGCCGCGGAAACGGGCCAGATGATCCCGGATGTCCAGGCGGATATGCAGATCATCCAGCACTTTCTGCTGCAGGGTCAGTCCCTCAATTGTAATATCGCCTTCAGCAGTCGGATTGTCAAAAGAGCCTTTGCCGGAAAGGCGGAATGATATTTTCCCCTTTCCGAAATCCTGATGACGGAGAGAATCAATATGCTTCATGGATATGCCTTCGGATTTCATGCGGATGTCATAATTGCGGTGCAGGGGGGAAATCCAGCCGTCCGTGACAATCTCTTCCCCCGGAGCCATGGCAAGAAGAAAGGAATCAATATTGACCCTTTCCCCGTCCAGACGGGAGTTCAGATGCAACCCTGCAATATGCTGCACACCCAGGTCCATTTTTCCGCCTTCTATGCTCACATGCCCTTTGGGCCGTTTTTTACTGCCGCTGACATGACCGCTGAGAGCCAGTTTCCCTTTCATGCCCTGGAAAAAATCTTCCAAAAACAGGGCATCACCGATCATTTCAATGTCAAATTCGGGATCTTCCAGCAATTTTCCGGTCTGCGCATTCAGAATGCGGGCCTGCCCCTGAATATCCAGACCGGATTTTCCGTTTCGTACCTGCATTTTTTTCACCAGCAGACTCTCCCCTTCAAATTGCAGATCCGCCTCCAGATTACCGATCTGCCGGGACTGCGCCGCCAGCTCTTTTCCCTGCACACGGACAAAGGCACGGGGATCACTGCGTTTTCCGCTGATTTCTGCTGTCAGAAGCAGATGCCCTTTGAGTTCATCGGAAAAATCCCCGGGAAAGATGCTTCCTTTGCTGATTTTCAGATCAAACTCCGGATCCGGCAGCACTGTGAGGGAATCCGGAGGCATGATGCGGGCTGTCCCGGAAATCTGTATTTCGGATCGTCCGTTTTGCAGTTCCAGGTTTTTTATACGGGCAGTTCCCTTCTCAAAAACGATATCCGCATTCAGATTGCCGATGCGATGTTTCCCTTTGCTCAGTCCGCTCCCCTGTAAGGCCAAATCCATTTGCGGGGATTTCAGACTGCCTTTGACCAGCGCTTTCAGGCTCACTTTCCCGCTGAAATTTTCCAGAAAATCTTCCGGATACAGAGAGGAGGAGCTCAGCTGCAGGTCAAAGACCGGGTCCGGCAGCATTTTCATTTCCCCGTCCAGCAGCCGGGCCGTACCCGAAAGCCGCAGGGTGGACTGCTGATTTCGGAGATCCAGATTTTTCAGGGAAATCAGACCGTCGGCAAAAGAAAAACGGGCCTCCGCATCCCCGATAAACGTGGAAGCAAAGGCCAGGGACCGGGCTTTCAGATCCGCATCGGCCTCAGGGTTCAGAAGCGGGCCTTTTGCATGAATGCTTCCGGAAAGACTTCCTTTCATTTCTTTTTCCCTGGGCATTGCAGTAAAATCAGCGGCTTCCACCTGCCGCAGAGTAAGGAGAATATCCGCGGGAAGATCGGGATGAACAGAAAATCCCTCCCGGAAAAGCTGCATACTGCCGCTGACGGACAGTTCCGAGCCGCTGTTTTCCAGAAACAGTTCCGGGAAAGTGATTTTCCCCTCTTTGTCCAGCCCTGCCCGGATCCGGAGATTTCCCATGCGGATTCCCTGAAATCCCAGTTCTTCTCCTTTGAGCCGCAGTGCCACTGCCGGGCGGAGAATATTACCGGATATTTCCGCATCGGCCCGCACTTTTCCGGCAAAATGGGGCACCTGCAGTGCGGTGAGCAGTTTTCCGAAATCCGGATTTTTTGCATGGAGCACTGCCTGTATTTCTTTGGAATTCAGGCGGTAATTCCCTGTACCCTCCAATGTCAGACTGTCTGTGTCCAGATGAAAGGAATTCAGGCGGACAGTGCCTTTTTCCAAAACCGCACCGGTTTTCAGCAGGGCATTGGTGGCAGTCAGCACTTTGTCTATGGCAATCTGCTCTCCCCTGACTTCCGCATCCGCCTTCACCTGCATCTTTTCGGGGAAAATCCCCCGGCCTTCAACGGACATCAGGGAAGCCAGTTTTCCGCTGATACCGGCACCGGCCGTCAGTTTTTCCAATGCTGTGCCGCTTTGTTTCAGATCAAAGGAATAACTCAGTGCATTCATATCTCTTTGGGCAGAAAAAAATCCCTGCGGAAAGGCCGCAGTCAGATCCGCTTTCCCTTTGACTTCAAAATGCCCTGTTTCCGATTCCAGACGCAAAGCAGAGATGTCCGCCTTTCTGTTTTTCATGCGGCAAAGAAATTCCAGACTGTCTGCCTGCATCCCGGCCAGTTTTCCGCCCCCGAAATGCAGTTGCAGTTCGGTTTCAGGATCATCCGCTTTGCCGGAAGCCTGCAGTTGCAGACGGACAGGCCCGCTGAATTCAGATTTCAGCCCCAGACTTTTCCAAATTTCTGCCAGATCGCTTTGCAGATTCAGAGACAGATTCAGATTCGGTATGGAAAAAGAATCTGCCACATCTCCGGAAATTTCCGCATCTCCCATATCCGAATCCAGTTTCAGAGTCAGCGCGGAAAAACTGCCCTGATCCAAAGCAGCGGCCAGATGCAGTTCCCGCACTTCTGTTCTGACACCGGCCATATTCAGTTCGCCCCGGGCCAGTTCCAGTTCCCCTTTTCCGCTTCTTTCTGCAAAGTTGCCGTTTTGCAGACGGAGCCGGATATTTTCAATGCGGATATGCTCTGTTTCTCCGGATTCTTTCTCTTTTTCATAAGAAAAAAAACCGTCATTCAGGCGGATATCCCCGGCCAGGATATTAAAAGGAAGCCCGCCGGATGATTCTTTTTCCGTCTCTTCTTTTCCGGAAGAAGCGGAAAACGCCTGCACAATGTTCAGGTTTCCCTGTTTATCGCTTTTGAGCCGCACCTGCGGTTTTTCCAGCAGCAGGCTTTCCACCTGAAGGTTTCCGCGGATGAGTGCGGGCAGGGAAAGATTCAGGGACAGCCGCTCGCTTTCAATGACTGTGTCGCCTTTGGGATCATTGATCCGGGGACTGTTCAGGTCAATCCGCCCGGCCAGGAGGGAAAAATGCAGGTTTTCCCAGCTGACTGTGCCGGGAACAGACTGATTCACTTTGCTTTGTAACATCTGCTGCGCGCCCTGAGTGCCCAGCCAGATTCTGATCCCCCCGGTGAGAAGTAAAAAGAATGCAAAGCAGATGCCGATTGCGATAATGATTTTTTTCTTAGCAGTCATAGGAGATTTTCTGAATTTCCAATCGAATATGATTTATGGGCGGCGGGCCGAAAAGCCTGATTTCCCTCTGTATGGGTGTATGCACCAGGCCCCTGCAGTCAGCCATCTGATTCATCAGGCCATTTGACCCACCGGCGATTTATGATTACTGATTGTCAGCAGAGCGAAAATTTTTCCCCGGATACCTTTTTATGACTGTCCCTGAGTGCATACATTGTATTTCGGCACGACTACAGATCCCCGTTGGTCCATGCAAAAATACAGTTTTTGCATTTCTTGCGGAAACATTCCGATCTGCTGTCCGACCTGCTGACTGTATATCGTAAAAAGTCCGAACAAAAAGTATATCATCTATCCCAATGGAAAAAAATGTTTTTTTTCCGCACAGAAAAAAAACCGGATTACAAAACAGGCATGTGAAGCATTTTCCCCCCTTGACAGATGACATGAATTCAGATAATAAGATTGCATAATCTCACATGCGGACATGTGAATAATGCTGCTAAACAGCCGTTTTATACATTGAATTTTATCAGCCCGGGGCCCTTGCCGTGTTTTCGGCCCCGCCGTAAAAAACAGATAAACACATCGGAAATGAACAAAGCCATGAAGGCTTCTCCCTGCCGTAGGCAGGTGCGGCTGCTTTTGTGGCTTTTATATTTTCTGTACTTTGCATTTTTTTCCAGGAAACCGCGAAACACACAAAATACACGAAAAAAAATTAAAAAAACAATAGGATATAAATATTTTCCGGTAGCCGTCCGTGTTTTTCGTGGCTAAAATAAAATGGTTATAACCTGCATTATTCATACGTCCCGCCAGAATCAGGATATATTACTGATAGATAAAAGAATTCATAAAAACGGTTTTAAACCCCGTTTTTTTGGCATATCCTGAATTTACAGCAAAAAGTGAATTTATGAATAATTCAGGATAAAAAAATGCGAAACTATAGATATTTTCTGAACCCCGTGAATGAATAAAAGATAATGCACCGGGTCAGAAATCCGTATACAGTTTTCCGCCCCTGCAAAACCCTTTCTAAATCAGGGCATCCCTTGATTATAAACTGTGTACGGACTTACGCATCGGTGTACGGGTGTATTGTTTCACTTAAGGTGATTTCCGGAAAAGATTGTGCCAGAGGAGTGCCGGACGGAAAGTCCGGCAGTGTCCGGCGGCCGGCAGTCCGGTCACAGACTTTCCGTCTGTGACTCCTTCAGAAATGGTATGTTCATATTCGGAAACCGCCTAAAATTGCAGGTCGGGTTAGCGAAGCGTAGCCCGGTGTCAGGATGCTTTTCCCGAAATGCATACACAATTTTATAATGAAACAGAGCACTAGTGTTCTGTCAACATTTATCTGACGGGTTATATCAAAAATTATCGGAAATAAGGTTTTCACCGCAAAGACGCAGGGGACGCAGGGAAAAAACCTTTGCATCTTTGCGTCCTCTGCGTCCTCTGCGTCTTTGCGGTAAATTTTTCTGTCATTTTTTTATTTCCGGCAAAGTCTGCTGTAACACGGTTTTGAAAACCGTGCGTGCCGCAGAATGCGGATCACCCGTTTTTACCCATCAGTTTAACTTTGACAGAGCACTGGTGCAGCACTACTTTTCTCAAAAGGTATCATTACACAGTACACCCCTGCAGAAAAAAATCAGCGGATTTGATTCACTGCCAAATAAAACAGAAACTGGAAATAACTGGAAATAAAATGAAACCTGTGATCCTCCGTCCCCTGTCTGTAATTGTTTCCCTGCTTATCAATGCAGGGATTGTGATTGCACTTCCGCAGATGACCGGCACACAGCCGCTTCCCCTGAAAGCGGAGCGGATGCAGCCGGTACTGCTGCGCGAATACCGCCCGCGTTCTCCGGAAACAGAAAAAAAGCAGAAGGAGGAAACGGAAAAGAAAAAGGAACTGCCGAAAAAGGAAAAATATCCGCAGATGCATATGCGGCCCCCCGAACCGCGCCGGTCCGCCGCCCGGCCTCCCCGTCTGAAAATACAGAAACCGGAAATGAAATTCCGGATCAACCCCCTGCTGGCAGCCACTCCGTTCATTGCCCCGCCCGCCCCGCAGCCTCTGCCGCAGTCCCCGCTGAAAGCAGAACCGGAGGTCCGGAAGCAGACCGTGGCAAAGGCCCCCCCGGCTCCGCTGCCTTCTCCGCCTTCGGAGTTTCAGGCCGGGGAGGTGGATCAGTCTCCCCGTCTTCTCCGCAAGGTGGATCCGGAATATCCGCGGCGGGCAAAAAGGAGAAATATTCAGGGAAAAGTAACGGTGAAATTCCTGGTCAGCTCCGAAGGTCATGTGGAAAAACCGGTAATTCTGAATGCAAATCCCGAAGGCGTTTTTGAACAGTCTGTTCTGCGCGCGCTGGCCGGGTGGAAATTTGAACCCGGATATTATCAGGGAAAGGCTGTTCCCACCTGGATGATTCTGCCCATACAGTTCAGTCTGAAGGGATAAAAAATCATGCACCGCCTCACTCTGTTTTCCCTGCTGCTGCTCCTGTTTTTCTGTTTCCCGCATTTTTCCTGTGCATCGGAACTGCCGCAGGAGATACACCAGGCCCTGTATGAAGCACAGGAATCACTGAAAAAAAGCAATCCCTCAAAGGCAGAGCAGATACTTACAGACTGCATCCGCAGGCATCCGGACAATATCGGGGCGCAGGTTTTTGAAATGCTGGGCAGGGCATATTATCAGCAGGGAAATCTCCGGGCCGCGTATGGGGCCTGGCAGAAAGGACTGCATCTTTCCCCCCGCTCTTTTTCCCTTTGTGTGAACCTGGGAAAAGCTGCCTATGAACAGAAAAAATACCGGGAAGCCGGAAAGCTGTTTGAAAAAGCAGCGGGTTTGGACAGGGCACAGTCCCCGGAATTTCTTTACCGGGCAGCGGTTTCTTTTTATCAGGGAAAATCTCTCCGGCAATCGGCAGATATTCTGGAAAAACTGCTGAAAAAGAAAAATCCCCATGCCCGGTGGCTGCGCCTGTATCTCTCCCTCAGTCTGGAAACGGGAAATATGAAAAAAGCCGAAAATCTTCTTGTCCGTTTTCTAAAACAGAATCCGAATGATGCACAGTCCTGGAAACTGCTGGCGCAGGTACGGATGCAGACAGAAAATTACAACAGCGCGGCCGCCGCGCTGGAAATTGCACAGGAACTGGAAAAACCGGACAGGAAAGATCGGGAAGAACTGGCAGAACTTTATCTTTATATCAACCTTCCCCTCCGGGCCATGCATCTCCTGGAGCAGGTTTACGGCAGCAGTCCTTCCGTAAAGCAGTGTGAAAAACTGGCCCGTATCGCGCAGCAGGCACACAGAGAAGACCGTGCCCTGCACTTTCTGGACAAAGCCATCGCGCAGCATCCTGCCCCGCAGTATTATCTGGAAAAAGGGAAAATTTTTTACCGGCAAAGGCAGTGGAATCAGGCCCTGCAGCATTTGGAAAACTGTATCCGCCTGGCTCCGGACGTATCCGCGGCCCGTCTGCTTATGGGATACTGCGCGATGGAAAAGGGGGAATATGAAAATGCGGAAAAGCATCTGAACCGGGCACTTGCAGATGAAAAATGCAGGGAGCAGGCAGACAGTGCACTGGCTTTTATCCGGGAAATCCGCAGTGCGGAATAATTATTTCTTATGCTCCCGCATATTCAGCAATTCTTCGTCCCTGTCCGAAACATCCGGGGCTTTCTGCAGCTCGATATGACGGAAAAGATTGCGCAGGGAACCCAGGGCCAGGGTGGAAAGGGGCTCAATGGCAGTTTCGGGATTTTTATAAGTACCGCGGATACTGTAATTGGCAGCGATAATGCCGTCTCCCACAATCATTTTGCCCAAAAAGGGGATGATTCCCACCACTTTGTTGAGCAGATTGAAAGGCACAACCAGTCCGCGGACATCTATGCTTTCATCGGCAAAACTGATTTTTCCCGCCGCGCTCATTCCCATGCTCATTCCCTCCATCTTACCTTCTTTCAGTATCAGTTCCGGGGGACGGTATTCCAGCGCAGCGTCCAGACTGTCAAAGGCCACACCGCCGCTTTGCAGCTGTTCCAGAATACCCACAAAAGAGGCTGTGGACAGAATCTGCATGAGCAGGGGCGCGTTGATAAGGGCATAGTTCCGGATACGGATCTGCCCATCCAGGGGCTTTTCCGCAGCAAAATCACCGTGCCCCTCCAGTTCCAGCTCTCCGCCGATGATATTGGGTGAAATATCCAGCCCCTTCAGCAGTGCCCCGGCATTATCGGAGCGGATCAGCAGTTTTTTCCCTTTTTCCGCCGGAGACAGACGCAGGGATATTTTTTCATTTTCTGCATGAATCCCCGCCATTTCTGCGGACAGAATGCGGGAACTGTTCCATTCGGATGACATGGTCAGGGAGCGGAGGGACACACTGTTTTCCAATTGCAGATTTTCCAGCTCTGCGCTGATATTTCCGGAAAAAACAGAGGATTTCTTTTTCCGGGCTTCGGTTTTTTTTTTCTCCTTTCCGCCATTTTTTTCATGCAGGAAACGCAGCAGAGGCGCTGCATTCAGCTTTTTTCCCCGCAGCTGCGCGCGGATACTGTTCTGTTCCCCTGTATTTGTGTTTTGAAACTGCAGGGAAAAATCATTGTCTGCAAAATTCACTTTCTCAAAATGCAGTTCGGTTTCACTGCCCTGCCGGTTTTTGCGGATATCCCCTTTGCCTGAAAAGCGGATGTCCCGGCTTTTAAACAGGAAATCCTTTATACGGATATGCCGCATTTCCCGGGATTCCGGGAATGCGGCATGGATTGTCATATCCGCGGTTTGGCCCCGGGCCTTGTGCAGTCCCATCTCTCTGATTTCAATTTCCGTATCGGTGAAATCCCCTTTCCATACAATGGCGGTATGATCCGGATAGAGACTGACAAGAGCGGAGCACGGGGCTTTTCCTTTGAGAAAGGAAAGGGGGGGAAGGCCGAAATCCGAAAGGGCTTCATTGTCCATAACCGCCTGCAGGCGGATACTGTTTTCGGGGCTGCCGGATGCGGGGAAACTGCTGTTTATATCCACACGGACAGAGGTGTTTCCGACGCGGACATTTCCCGCAGCGCGGAGTTCCTCTTTTCCGAAACGGGCTGAAATTTCACCGCCGGACACCGATATACCGGCAATATCCGGAATCTGTATATTGCGGATATCCGCAGCACCGCTGATATCCAGCATTTCTTCGGAAAGGTCTGCGCGCAGGGGGAAAGCAAGGTGCAGACGGATGCCGGCCCTTACTTCTTTTTGTATATCGGGTATATCCGCCCCTTTGTACTGCGTGTCCAGAAATTTCCTGACCTGGAGAATATCCTGCAAAGGGCCTGTCAGTGCGGCATGGATTTCCATATCCGCGGTTTCCCGGTCAAAACCGGTGATACGGACAGTGGCATTTTCAATCTGCGAATTTCCCACCCTTCCCCCGCTGACTTCCGCATGAAGGGAATCCGCATAAAATGTGGCAATGCCGCTTCCCGCAGTCAAACGCGGCAGGGGGGGATAATAATCCAGGACAACATCTTTAAAAGGCACATGGGCTTCCACCGCAACTTTGGGCAGGTGTTTTTGGCGGAAGACATGGGGTTCCATATTGAGACGGACAAAGGCATTGTCTATATATCCCGCGGAAAAGCGGGTGCGTATCTGCTCCCGCACAGAAGGGATAAGTTCCGGGGGCCAGCAGGCCAGGGCACGGGAAAGGGGAAGCGCGTCCACCCGGATATTGGCATCAATATGGGGATATTCTTCTTTGTGTGTGACAAAAGCCGATGCACTGATCTGCGGCCCGTCCAGATCCGCAAAAAAATTCTCCAGTTTCAGCCCCGGGGAATCAAAAAGAAGGTTTCCTTTGCCCCGGATGATTTTCACAGGAAGGGCTTCGGACAGGGTCAGGGGATTTTCCGCTTTTCCCTGCTGCCCTTCAAAAGTGAGTTCCTGATTTTCCAGTCCTGCGGAAAGCTGATCCAGGGACAGGGCATATCCGTAAAAATCCGGAATGCGGATATTCCGGATTTCAGATGCAATCCGGTAGCGGAAATCTTCATGTTCAAAATTATTCAGGGGAAAATCAAAGGAGAGTTTTGTATCCGCATTTCCTTCTTTTACAAAAAAACCGGGCTTTGTCCGGCCTGTCAGAGCATACGCTGCCTTCCGCAGATCCTCGGCCGGGCCCTGTGCGGCAGCCCGGATGGATATTTCCGCTTTTTCTTTTATCCAGTCAATGAGCACCCTGCCCTGATGCAGTTTTGTATCATAGACCGCGCCGCGGGAAACCGGAATTTCCACCCCGTGCGCGCTGAATCTGCCCACCCCTGATACCCCGCGCACAGCTTCCAGGGGCGGATAATAATCCAGGCGGACATCCTGAAAGGGAACCGTGGCCGCAATGGCTTCTTCCGGGAGAATACCGGTTCCGCAGTCTTCCGGGCGGAGCCGCAGACGCAGGCGGGCATTGCTGATAATACCGGCCTGAAAGTGATCGCGTATCCATTCACGCACCGGCGGGGCAAGCGCGTAAGGCCAGTAAAGATGGGATTTTTCGGGCCGGATTCCATCCCCCCGGATATCCAGCCGGACTTCCGCCCCTTTTTCCCGGAAACAGATTTCCCCACTTCCTTTGAAAACCGGTTCATCCAAAGCAAGCAGAAAGGAATCCGCTTGGAAGCAGGATAAATTTTCGCTCACTTTTCCCCGGATTTCCAGTTTTTCCAGATGCAGTTTTTTTTTCCAGATACGGGAATGGAAAAAAGAACCGCCCCGGGAACGGAGTTGCGCGTTTTCAATTTCTATTATTCCGGAATCTCCGATCCTGGCAGAAAATTTTCCCTCCAGCGGGAAGCGGCAGTCTTTGAGAAAGGAAAGGGAGGGAAAAAATGCGGACAGCATGGGCAAAGACAGGTCAAGGAATTCCGTTTCCATTTCGCTTTTATCCGGAAAGGCTTTCAAAAGGATTTTCATGCAAAACTGCCTGTCTCTGCTTTTTTCCGCGGGCATTTCCAGCGACAGATTCAGATAATTTTTTTCCGCCTCGTGCCGGAGCCGCAGTGCTGAAATTTCCATCTGTCTTCCGGCTTTTTCCAGAAAGGCATTCCGGATATCCAGTTTTTGGAAAAAGGGGAAATTTTCCGAAAATATCTGTACCTGCGATATGATTTCTTTTGCCCCCGCGGCCAGTTCGGCATTTCCTGCGGGTTCCCGCGAAACGTCCCTTTGCTCCCTGACCGTCCCGGGGGCAGGAGGGGAAAGGGGCAGCATCATCCGGGGGGAAGGGGCCCGGATGACTGCGGGCTGAATGCGTCCTCTGATGAGTTGGGAAAGGTCGAAAGTGACAAATATTTCCGGGCAGAAGAGGATTTCTTTTTCTGCGCGGTATATGCGGAGATGGGAGATTTTCAGTCCCGGAATCAGATCCCGGACAGAAGCGGATACCCGGATATCCCCGACTTCCATGCGGCAGCCCGCGGCCCTTTCCTGCAGGGCCTTTTCCATGCGTGACTTCAGAAAGGAAACAGATGGCAGATTTGTCTGTACCCATAAAAACAGTCCGGCACAGAACAGTACAGGGAGGAAGGCGCCGAAAATGAGAAAACGGAGAAAAAATCTGCGTTTTATTTTTGCACTTGCTTCTGATTTCACTTTTTTATAACACTTTGATTTCAAAACAGATTGCAGCGTTCGCAAAAATACTGCCCCGCAACCTGCCGCATTGTCAGGTTTCTCCGCTCTGCTCATCAATACGGCGCAGACCTTCCATGAGCAGCCACATCAGATTTCCGATTTCATTTGCTTTTTTATATTCGGCAGGCAGGCCGGGAACAAAACGGAATCTCCCGTCTTTTTCTCCCAGAGCATCAAAAAATGCTTCTTTGCCGCTTTTATTATTATATTTCGCAAATACAATATCTCCGTCCCGGAAAAAGAATTTGGCAGGCCCCTGGGGAAGGGTCAAAGTCAGGATACCTGTTTTTTTATTTTCCCCCAGCACCTGAAACAGTTCCGGGGACGGCATATCCGAAAGTTTTCCGATCATCCCCGAACGGATTTCCGCAGACAGGGTGACATTGGCTCTGGCCAGACGTTTGGAAAGCAGGCGGGCAAGGTAGATCTGCAGAGAGGGAAAACGGTTGAGCATATTCCGGAAATCCTTTCCGGGCATAAAGAGCAGCTGCATGGCTTCCAGGGCAGTTACCGTTGCCACGGCCGCCTCTCCGCTAAGCAGGCTCATCTCGCCGAATACCTCCCCCTTTCCCAGACTTGCTATCAGCACCCCGCTCTGATCCGCCACGGCCGCTTTTCCGGATACAATGATATACAGATTTTCCCCGGGTTCCCCCTGCTGCACAATGATGCTGCCTTTGGGATATTTTTTCACCTGAAGAAAGGAAAGCAGTTCCCGGATATTATGGAGATCAAGGGTTCTGAAAATGGAAAAACCCCGCAGGATTTCTGCAATATCCCTTTTTTTCCCGGCAGGAGGCGGCACATGGGGGGCTGCACTGTTTGCGCCGCAGCGTTTTTCCCGATCATATTCCAGGCGGATACTTCCGGTGCATCCGCTGCAGTTCATGACATAGGTGGGAATTTTGCTGATGCTCTGGTATTTGATCAGGACATTGCTGATATCACCGTAGAGAATGGGGCATTCGGGTTTGCCCCGCGGGATGTCAATGATAGATGTGGTGATGAATTTGCGGTGTTCTTTGTGTTCCAGCAGCAGGGCCTTGCCGGAAAGCAGAAATTCATCACCGTATTTGTAAAAAGGGCAATTGTTTTCTTCGATAATTTTAAAACTTACTTTCGGAATCTGCATGGATTTATTCCTCTTCCTCATCAATCCGCCTGAATCCGTCCATCAGCAGCCAGGTAAAATCTCCGATTTCTTCCCTTTTACTGTCTTCCGGAGGCAGCCCGCCCATAAAACGGAATCGTCCTTCTTTTTCCCTCAGTACAGCATAAAAGGCTTGTATCCCTTCCTTATTTCCGTATACCGCCCGGACCATTTTTCCGTCCCGGAAAGCGATTTCCGAGTTTCCCCCGGGCAGAAACATGCGCAGCAGACCGCTTTTCTGGTTTACATTCAGGGTCTGAAAGAGTTCCGAGGGCGGCATTTCACTGAGATTTCCCATCATGCCGGAATCAAATTCTTCGGATCGCATGAGATTCAGTTCGGTCAGACGCCGGGAGAGCATACGGGTAAAATACATCTGCAAAGAAGCGGAACGGTTTAACAGTCGGCGGAAATTGAATCCGTCAATATATAAAACTTTTGTGGGTTCCGAAACTTTGACAGAGGCGGTGATGGGTTCACCGGTCAGCAGACTCATTTCCCCGAACACTTCCCCTTTTCCCAGAAACGCGATGCTGATGTCATTGTGTCCGAGCACTTCCACCAGTCCGGAAACAATAATATAAAGATTTTTGCCCTTTTCCCCTTTCTGCAGAATCATTTCTCCTGGCGCGAATTTTTTCATTTTCAGCAGGGGAACAAAATGGCGGATATCATTTTCATCCAGCACCTGAAAAAAAGAAAAACTGCCCGCAAGACTTTCAAAAACCTCCACATCCGTATCCGAAGCCGCGGGAAATTTTTCTTTTTCCCGGCTGTATTTCAGCAGCACCGAGCCTGTGCAGCCGCCGCAGCGTACCGTAAATCCCGGAACCCGGTCCACACTTTTGTATTTGATGAGTATTTCAGAAAGGTCCTCAATGATAATCCGGCAGGAGGTTTTTCCTTTGGGAATTTTGATAACCGTGGTGCTGATAAAGGTTTTATCATCTTTCTGCTCCAGCAGCAGGGCTTTGCCGGACAGGATGAAAACATCGCCGGGTTCATAAAAGGGGCATCTGTTTACTTCAGTAATTTCAAAAGCGGCTTTGGGGAAACTCATAAAAAATCACTTTCATAAAATATACAGGGCATCATCAAAAGCGGATATAATCTCTTTTTCCCAGCCTTCTTTCCGGGGCGGGCCGAGCATATCCGGCGGAACCGCGCGCAGGATTTCTTCCAGGGTGGTAATTTTGTTGAGAACCAGATACAGACCGTTTTCTTCCATTGTGGTCATTCCGTTTTGCCGGGCCTCTGCAAATATTTCTCCTTCGGATGCCCGGCTGAGAATCAGCTCTTTCAGTACCGGTGTGATGTGCAGGATTTCAAAAATGCCGATCTGCCCGGCATAACCGGTTCCGCCGCATTTATCACAGCCCCGGCCATGATAAAAGTGCATTTTGGAAACCTCCATCACATCAATGTTCAGACCCGCCAGAATACGGGGTTCGGGTACATATTTTTCCAGGCAGTGGGAGCAGTTCCGGCGGACCAGACGCTGGGACAGAATACCGTTGACAGCGGAAGCGGTCATATGGGGGTTAATACCGAAACCCATCAGATGACTGAGCGCGGAAACAGCCTGACTGCTGTAAACTGCCGAAAGCACCGCATGTCCCCGGACCGCGGACTGGAAAACCAGCCGGGCGGTTTCACTGTCCCGGATTTCACTGACCATCATCACATCCGGGTCCTGCTGCATGGCCGCGCGGAGCGCGGTATCAAAGGTGATATTCTCCCTGTGGCTGATTTGCACCTGATTGATACCGGGAACATAATATTCAACCGGATCCTCAATGGTGATAATGCTGTTTTCATCGGAACGCATATAACGCAGGCTTGTGTACATTGTGGTGGATGTGCCGCTGCCCACCGGCCCGGTGATAAGAACAATGCCCTGGGGACGGGAAATCAGCGCGTAATAACTGCTCAGATCCTTGGGATGCATCCCCAGGCTTTCCAGGTTCCGCATTTTCTGAATTTTTTCCATAATGCGGATGACCATTTTCTCGCCGTAGACCGTCGGCATGGTGGAAACCCGGAGATCCGCAATGCGGTCACCGATTTTCAGTGTAACACTTCCGGCCTGGGGGCGTTTGCACACACCGGTATCCATCCGGGAAATCTGTTTCAGACGGGCAAAAACTGCCGGATATGTTTCTGCCTGCACCGTACTCATATTCCGCAGCAGTCCGTCTATGCGGTAGCGGATCAGGGCATCATTCTGCCTGGGTTTGATATGAATGCTGCCGGTATTGCTTTTCAGTGCATCGGAAAGAATACGGTTTACCAGGCGGACCACTGCCGGGGACTCCGCCAGTTTCTTCAGTCCCGCCGTATCAGCTCCGGGCCTGTCATCTTCCTCCAGCACTTCAACCTGCTCCGATTTCAGGGGCTCCCCGGAAAAAGAAATATCTTCGGGGCTGCCAAAGCGTTTTTTCATAAAGCGGTCAATGGCTGAGGAAAAGGCAATCACCGGTTTTACAGCACAGCCGGTCATAAACTCAATGTCATTGATCGTGGGGTTGTCCAGCGGATTGGTCATGGCAATTTTCAGACTGTTTCTGTTTTTTTCCAGGGGGACAACCTGGTATTTGATCAGAAAATCCGGAGGAAACATTCCGAGCATCTCATCGGATATTTTTATTTTTCTCAAATCAATGCTGGGGAATCCCAATTGTTTGGACAGGGCACCGACCATATTTTCTTCTGAAACCAGGCCGGTTTCCACCAGAATGCTGCCGATGCGTTTTCCGGTGACAGACTGCTTCTGCAGTGCCATTTTCAGCTGATCCCCGTTAATGAGTCCGGCTTCCATCAGAATATTGCCGATCATTTTTCTTTTCTGCGTTTCCGGCGCAGGACTACTGAATTTTTCTTTGTTCATTTCACATCCTCCGAATTCCGGTAAGTAAGAAATGAAATATACCCAAATCCGATACGGTGTCAATCGGAGAATGTGAAAGTTGTCCGGAAAATACAGATTCCTTCTTTCATATGTCCCCCGCCTTTTGTTTCTTCAGTGAAAATCCGGATGCAGTCAGGGGCCGGTGCATTGCCGGTTTTGAATCTGTGGCTCCGCCTGCGCTGAGAAACCGGATTTTGGGTCTGCATTATTCACAGGTCTCGCCAAAATCAGGATATATTGCTGATAAATAAAGGAATTCAGAAAAACGGTTTTACCCCCCGGTTTTTTGGCATATCCTGAATTTACGGATAATTCAGGTTGGAAAAATCCGGTTTTTTAACTCATAATTTCAAAGTGGACAGAGCACTATACAGTCAATGCCGTTTCCTTAAGCAGAAAATCCCCCTCCCGCGGCGGGAGGGGGAAACAGCGATTTGCAGTCAGCCGGATTTTTCACCCTCCCCCTCCCTGAGGGAGGGGAGTCTTAAGGAAACGGCATTGACTATACAGTGTCAGTAGATCGAAAAGTTTCCGGAGGAGTGCAGAAATTGTATTTTTGCCTGAACTTGTGCAGCCAAAATCTTATTTTTAACTAAAAAATATAATTTTATCAAAATTAGGACTTACGCAGTTGAAATATAACCTGCTGTTTTTATTGACTGTCAATTTGTAAGGCACATAATAAATTCAAACAGTTAAAATTCAACTGCGTAAGTCCTACAAAATGTTGTATTTAAAAAAGTTTCAAAATCTGCAAATTCTCAACATATTGAAATCACTGTATGCCGATAATAATTTATTTGGAAATATTTTTATTGAAATATAATATTATTTTAGACAGTTAAATGTTGAATATTGCAAAAGAACTGCACAAGTTCAGTTTTTGCATGGGTCAGCCGGGAGATGCGGCGGTGCAAAAATACAGTTTTTGCACTCCGGGACAGCCGTAAAACCGTATCCGGGGGAAACTTTTCGATCTACTGAGTGTTTAAGAGCGTGTTTGAAAAGAGAGACGGATTCCCGCGATT
Organism: Desulfobacteraceae bacterium; assembly: GCA_011390755.1. Lineage (GTDB taxonomy): Bacteria > Desulfobacterota > Desulfobacteria > Desulfobacterales > Desulfococcaceae > JAABRU01. The sequence continues at coordinate 18,674 of JAABRU010000062.1, forward strand.
CCGGTCTGAAAATCGCTCAATCTGGGCTGAATACATCACTGCGGATTTTTATCGGCAAGGAAAAAAGCGGGGGAAACACCCGCGGGATGCTCTGCGTCCCCGAAACACATCCGGACATTTGAACGCATCCGGGACATTTGCCTTGTTTTTTGCAGGATATGCAGGTAAGATACGACTGATCACGGGCGATCAGGTATCCCTTACTGATTGAATGAATTGAACATGCAGGGGGAAAATCTGTTTTTCATATTTAAGTTACTGATAAAATATTTAATATAAACTTTATACATATGCTCTGCAAACAAGGATAACATTATGTTCAGTATGAATGAAGATACGGGTTCTCTTACTTTCATCTTCTCTGCGGACATGCAGCTGGCCGAGCGGGTGGTCCGTATCTGCAAAAATTTTATGGATGAACTCGGGATAAGCAGTTTCTCCGAATTCCGGCTGGTTCTTCGGGAGTTACTCATCAATGCCATTGAACACGGCTGCGGAAATAATAAACAGAAAACCGTGAACTGCTGCATAGACCACCTGAACGGATGGCGTTTCCGGATTATTGTGGGAGACGAAGGCAAAGGCTTTGATTACCGGAATCTGGTAACAGACATGTCTCCGGACCCCGGACAGATACGGAGCCGGGGCTATCCGCTTATCAAAACCTTTACTGACCGTATTGAATTCAATGAGGAGGGAAACTGGGTGACAGTGTATATTACCCTTGCACAGAAAAGCGGTTTCAGTGTCACGCAGGAACAGGACTGGCAAATCATCAGGCCCGGGGGGGATATCACAGCGGCCAATGCCGAAGACTGCCGGAAAATCATGGTGCAGATGATTGACCGGGGATACCGGAAATTCCGCTTTGACTTCAGCAATGTGGAGGATGTGGATTCCGTGGGTCTGAGTCTGCTGATTATTTTTTCAAAAATGCTGGATCAGAAAGGGGAAGACAGACAGCTGAGCATCTTCAACCCCAGAAAAAGCCTGGTCAATCTTTTCCGCATGACAAGAATTGACCGCATATACAGGATTGTCAGCGAACAGTGAGAAAATTTGCCGGTGCAGCGGTGCTGCCGGTTTCGGCACAGGCAGCAGACACATTCCCCCATCCTGAGAGGTCTGCCGGAGACAATCCCTGACTGAAAATCGGAATAATGGAAACAGAAAAAGAAATTCTGGATGAATTTGTCGCGGATGCAAAAGAGCATCTGGATACAATGGAAGATGATCTCCTGGCCCTGGAAAAGCAGAAAAACAGCCCGGAAAAGGCAACTGTGGACAGGGTATTCCGCGCTGTGCATTCCATCAAAGGTGCTGCCGGTTTTTTCGGACTGGAAAACATTGGCGAACTGGCCCATGTTATGGAAACCCTGCTTTCCATGATCCGTGCAGGGGAAATCTGCCCGGAGTCCCGTTTTATTGATGCCCTGCTGGCCGGGTGCGATCACCTGGGAATGCTGCTGGATAATGCGGAATACAGCAATGAAACCGATATTACAGATATTCATGACCGCCTGTCCACCCTCCTGGCCCGTGAGCTGTCGCCGGAAGTCAAAGCCGAACTGTCTGCCGCTGTCCGGCTTTCGGATAGTAAAGGAGCTGATATAGACTTTCATTTCAATGAATTCATGCACAAAAATATTCCCGGGGACATGTCCCTGTTTGTGCTTACATTCAATCTTACGGAACTGGACCGCTCCGGCAGAAGGCCCCTGTCTCTCATCCGGGAGCTCACGGCAGAAGGGCAGATTATGGATGCGAAAATTTCCCTGAATACCGATGATCTCCACAGCGGGCTTCCGGACAGTCCCCTGATGTATGATGTTCTTTTGGCAACAGCGGCAAAACAGGAGGAAACTGTCCGGCATTTCGGCATACCTGCGGATCGGGTGCGGCCGGTGTCCCCTGACCGGATGCCGAAGGAAAAAAAAGCAGGGAAAAATTGTAAAAGTCTGTCCCCGGCTTCCCCTGCGCCAGACATTCCGGCAGAGGATTTGCTTTCTGTGGGAGAAAGCGGGAATGTGCGGATTCATGTGGATATTCTCGACCGCCTGATGATGCTGGCCGGAGAGCTGGTACTTATCCGCAATCAGAAACTGCTGCATACGGAAAGCGGTGATCCCCTGGCCCGGCGACTGCATATTGTTACCGGCGATTTGCAGGAGGGGATTATGCGCATCCGGATGCAGCCTTTGGACAATATATATTCCCGTTTTCCCCGCATTGTCCGGGAGCTGGGGGAAAAACTGGGGAAAAAAATACAGATTTCCCTGGAGGGGGGAGAGACGGATCTGGATAAAAATATTCTGGAATCTTTGGCAGATCCCATGATCCATATGCTGCGGAATGCCTGCGGCCACGGCATTGAATCCCCGGAAGAAAGAAAGGCAAAAGGAAAAAATGAAAGCGGCATGATTCGTATCCGTGCCGGGCATGATGCCGGGCATATCCATATGGAAATCAGCGATGACGGAAAAGGCATAGACCCCGCAGTGATCCGCCGGAAGATCCTGGAAAAAGGGATGAAAAGCGAAGCAGAGCTGGCAGGCATGAATGAAAAGGATATGCTCAGTCTGATTCTGCTTCCGGGTTTTTCCACTGCCGACACAATCAGCGAAATATCGGGCCGGGGGGTGGGAATGGATGTGGTAAAAACCGCTATTGAAAAACTGGGAGGCGGTCTGACGCTGGATTCTGTAAAAGATTCAGGTACACGTCTTCATCTGCAGCTGCCCCTGACCCTTGCCATTATTCCCTCTCTCAACCTGTCTTCGGGCGGTATCCGCTATGCCGTCCCCCAGGTCAGCACAGAAGAGCTGATCTGCCTTTATGATGATGACATTGATAAAAAAATGGAAAATATCGGTGATCAGGAAGTCTGCCGTCTGCGGGAACAGCTGCTGCCCATGGTCCGCCTTTCGGAAGTGCTGGCAAGACCCCGGCCTTTTACTGAAAAAGTCCGGGCAGAGATTGCGGAAAAATATAAAAAAGAACGACAGGGGGGCAGCATGGGAAAATCGCTTTTCTTTGCGGTTCTCAAAAGCGGGGAAGAGCGTTTCGGTCTGATTCCGGACAGCATTACCGGCAGTGAGGAAATAGTGGTCAAACCCATGCATAACTGCCTGCGGGGTCTGCATATCTATGCCGGGACCACTGTTATGGGAGATGGGAAAGCGGCTTTGATTCTGGATGCCCGGGGCATTGCGGCCCATGCCGGTATTATCGGTTTTCGCGCAGCCATGCGGAAGGAAAGTGATGCGGCAGCACAGGGAAACAATGATGTCCTCGATGTTCTGGTTTTCCGATGCGGTAAAGCGGAGCAGTTTGCCCTGCCCCTGGCCGTGATCCGCCGCATTGAAAAGATCCGCCCTGGTAATGTGGAAAAAATCGGAGAACAGGAGGTCATTTCTTTGGAAGGAAGAGCCGTGCGCATTCTCCGGCCGGAGCAGGTGCTGAGCGTATCCCCATGTGAGGAAAAAGAGGAGATGTTTCTCCTGCTTCCCAGAAATGTCCCTTATCCTGTGGGACTGCTGATTTCAGAACTCGGGGATGTGGTCCGCACTCCCGGGGAGCTGAATGTGAAGACCTATATGGAAGACGGCCTGTCGGGAACGGCTTTGATTCAGGGCCGTATGACACTGTTTCCCGATATATACCGCATTTGTGAAATATTTTCGGAAAGATACACTCCCGAAATTTTTGGGAAAAAAATCCGGAAACCGCAAAATCCCGACCAGGTCTGCCGGGTGCTGCTGGTGGAGGATACCCCTTTTTTCCGCCAACTGGTGAAAAGATACCTGCAGACCGAAGGATACGCCGTAACGACTGCGGAAAACGGGCGGGAGGGGCTGAAACGGATGGAAGAATCTTTTTTTGACCTTATTGTTTCCGATATTGAAATGCCGGTGATGGACGGCTGGTCTTTTATACAGAATGTCCGTACAGACAGCAGACAGAAAGATATTCCCGCGGTGGCTCTGACCGCGCTGGATTCTGAAGAAACCCGGCAAAAAGCCGAAAAATACGGTTTTAACCGGTATGAGGTAAAAATTGATAAAAAACGTTTCCTGAAAGCAGTTTCAGAAATATGTAGGAATAAATATCATACTGTTTAAATTCAGAAATTTATCCAAAAAATAAAATATCCGTTTTTTTATTTTGAAACATCCGCAGGGGCAAGCCCCGGTGGCTTTAAGTTAAGGATTTACCGGAGTGCCAAACGGGAAAAGTTTGGCCGTATTTTCCGAATGATTTCAGTGTCCCAAACTTTCAGTTCGGGACTCCTTCCCCCTTAACTGAACAGCATTGAGGGGGCACTGACCCTGCGGTAAATATGGTGAAGTTTTTGTGCAGGTGCTAACCTGCATTATTCACACGTTTTAGTCTCTGGCAGATAAACTGCTGATTATTCTGCTTATACGAAAATACGGCTGCAAAACCCAGTTTTTTGTGTCTTCCTGTATTTAGTGTAAAAGACTGATTTGTGAATAATTCAGGCTAAATAATATAAATCATAATAGAAAGGAAAACAGATGAGAGACTTAATGACAAGACTGAAAGAGGGACTTTCCACAGCAACAGAAACAGCAAAACGCAAGGTGGGAGAAACCAAACAGAAGATAGACAAACGGCTCAATCAGAATCTGTTTGAGGGAATTATTGCCGGTTGCGTGCTGATTATGCACACCAGCTCGGAAAACAAAACAGAGCAGGACCGGGCCAATGAGGAGCACAAACTGCTCATCAGTCTGGCGGAAAAGGGCATTACCAAATATTTTACCCAGGAGGAGGTTACCGGAACCCTGGCAAAATATATGTCGGTATTTGAAGACGGTAATTTTCTGGCCGGATACGGTTTCTGCGTGGCAACAATCGCCAGAATACAGAAAGAGGCCGATATGTCCATGCTCATCCGTTTTATGTATGACATCAGCGCGGCCGACGGCCATTCCGACCCCGAAGAACGGCAGACCATTGTGGATGTGGCCGGGTATATGGGATATGCCAACTATGCGACCGTGGAACCCCAGCTCAGCGGTTATATGCCTTTCCGCATTTCCGATGAAAAACGGCGGATCGGTTCCGGCCCGGCTCCCAAAGCAGAGACGGGTGCAAATCCCCCGTCCCCAGAAGCCCCGCTTCCTCCGCCCGCGCCTCCGGCATCTCCTCCGTCTCCGGAAAAAACCCCGGATAAAAAAAAAGATGGAAATGGAATGCCCGACTGGATGCGGAAATAATGTTTTTTTCCTTTTTGTCCGGTATCCGGGTGCAGAAATTTCCATCTTCTTCTTGCACACAGCATCAGAATCGTATATAAAGAGATATTTTGCCTTTTTGGCCTTTCGCATTGGGGAAAAATTCATTTTTTACAATGTGTAAGATAATTATTTCGGGCAGTCCGGAGTAAATGCAGTAAACCCCGGCAACCTGAATCTGCTTTTTCCCCAAAAATTTCCTGAAAGGGAGTTTCCAAACCCGTCAAAATAAATTTGACAAAGCACTGTTATACGGGCAATTCAGTTTTCTGATAATCCCATCCGTCAGCACAGACCGCACGGTGTGCGTTTCTGCATCCGTGCGAACAGTTTATCAAATACAGATAGCGGGTCAAATATAACAACAGTTCGGTAAAAAAAATCGGCATGAATAATTTCAGCAGCTTATAAGATTCATACAAAAGATCCGGATTTAATGATTTCAGATATCTGTATTTTTATGCTCTGTAAATCAGAAAAAATTACCGAACCACTGATACTGTAAGGGACCCGGTAAGAAATAAATCCTCCGGAAATATTCTGCGGATAAACAGAAACTGTGCATTCCGTCCCCTAATCAGATGAAACGGGGCAGTTATTTTTTGCTGAGTGCCTAATGTAACATACCCATTGAGAAAATCGGATGCTCCCGACTTCCGGCCCGGCCGGACACGGTTCCGAGGCGGATTCCGCTGTCGTCAGTCCGGTCGGTCTGCACAGGAGTAAGATCGTTATTCTGAATATATTCAGATGGTAACTGATTTTCTCTATAGGGGTGTTACATTACACACTGATATATACCATTACGTAAAAGATTTCCGGTTACCGCATTTCCCGAAAGTACTGCGTACATGAATTTTTCCTCTGCCGGATACCCCGAAATGTTTTAAGTATCGGTATAAAAACACAGATTCAGCAGATCGAAAAATTTCCGGAGGGGGGCAAACATTGTATTTCTGCATGGATAAGCGGGAGATGCTGCCGTGTAAAAATATCATTTTGCACTCGGGGACAGTCGTAAAACCGTATCCGGGGAAAACTTTTCAATCTGCCGGGATTGCCCATGCAGTGATGACATCGGAAATGATGTGTCCGCAGTAATCGCTTCAGCGATTATTCCCTGTGATTTTGAGCGATAAATCGCGCACTGCGGACATATAGACTTTAAGAAAATAGTTTTGGGGTTTTCTGCAGGTTTGGGTAAGGAGTGAACCCCAACAGATTCAGTATGTTGGGGTTCACTGCGTTCACCCCGGCCTGGCCCAAAACAATTATCTTACACACGATAGCGTTTCAAATGCCACAAAACATCTGTCAGGTTGTTCCGGCAGGTTGTTCCGGCAGGTTGTTCCGGCAGGTTGTTCCGGCAGGTTGTTCCGGCAGGTTGTTCCGGCAGGTTGTTCCGGCAGGTTGTTCCGGCAGGTTGTTCCGGCAGGTTGTTCCGGCAGACTGTTCCGGAAACTCACTGCGGAAAAATGATAATGATTATAAAAGATGATCTCACAAAAAGTCGAAAAATCAGGTTTTAATACACATTCGTCTGCTGATTTTATTAACAGAGAATTTCAACAATCCGACTTTTTACGGGTTCATCATAAAAGAAGGGGGGATTTATCGTGACAGAAAGCTACTGGGCGGACGATTACGTCGCCAAGAAAAAAAGTGCAGAAGATGCCATCAGAATGATCCGGCCCGGGCAGCGGGTTTTCATCGGTTCCTCCTGCGGTGAACCGCAGCATTTGGTAAGCGCACTTTCCGAACGTTCCAGAATTTTTACCGATTTGGAAATTGTCCGGCTCATGTCCCTGGAACAGATACCCCTGACCTTTATTGCCAATAAAACCAAAGGTCAGAGTTTAAACATCCGTTCTTTTTATCTGGGATCTGCCAAAGCCAAAGGTTTGATCGAAAATCAGCGGTTTATCACCCCCATGAATCTTTCGGCCATACCCAAACTTTTTAAAAGCAGGCAGCTGCCGATTCATGTGGCCCTGATACAGGTTACACCTCCCGATGATTTCGGCTGGATGAGTCTGGGGGTTTCTGTGGATATATGTCTGGCAGCGGCCCTGTCCGCTGATCTGGTTATTGCACAGGAAAATCCCAAAATGCCCCGTGTTCTGGGCCAAAGTTTCATCCATGTCAATGATGTGGATGTGATTGTGGAACAGGAGGAAGACCTGCTGACCATTGAAGCACTGCCGGAAATCGAAGCCGCCAATACTGTCGGCCGCCTTGTTGCCCGTCTCATTGACGACGGGTCCACAATCCAAATCGGTCTGGGCGTTACTTCCCAGGCAACGCTGCTGGCTTTTTCCGATAAAAATGATCTGGGGGTGCATTCCCAGTATCTCACCGACGAAATGATGCATCTGGTTTCCAAAGGGGTTATCAATAACCGGAAAAAAGGATATAATGAAGGAAAACTGGTGGCCAGTGCCGCCATCGGCACTGAAATGCTCTATGAATTTCTCCATGACAATCCCTCTGTTGATTTCCGCCCTTCGGATTATGTCAATGATCCGAGAATTATCAGCCGCCATAAACGCATGGTTTCCATGAATGTGGCAATGGCAATGGATCTGACCGGCCAGGTGGCCGTGGATGCCCTGCAGCAGTCTTATTTTACCGGTGTAAGCGGCATCAATGACTTTATGCGCGGTTCGGCCATGTCTGAAAGCGGCAAATCTTTTATTATGATGACCTCCACCACACTGACGGATAAAATAAGTCGCATTGTGCCGATACTGGGGGACACAACGGTCGTGGTGCCGCGGGGGGATGTGCAGTATGTCGTCACGGAATACGGTGTTGTCAATCTTTTCGGGAAAAGTCTGCAGGAAAGAGCTTTGGCAATGATCAGTATTGCCCATCCGGATCACCGGGAAGAACTCTTCCACCATGCCAAGGAACTGGGACTGCTGGGAGAAGAGCGGACCCTCAAAGATTCCCTGCACGGTGTTTATCCGCTGCAGCTGGAGGAAACTATTGAAATCGGTGATGAGGAAATCATTATCCGTCCCTCCAAACCCGTGTATGCACGTCGGATTCAGGAGCACTTTTATAATCTGGACAAAGAGGATGTCGTTTCCCGTTTTTTTCATGAAAAGCATTCTTTTGTGCGGGATGATTTGGAAGAAATGATCCAGGTGGATTATAAAAATGATATGTCTGTTGTGGCTGTTGTCGGAGAATTCGGATTCGGAAAGGTTATCGCCGTCGGAGAATACCTGCTGAATCCCGGCAGTAATATGGCAGAAGTGGCTTTTACCACTCATAAAAAATATCAGGGAAGAGGGATTGCCAAATGTATTATGCGCAAACTGGCCGAAGGAGCCAGGGAAAACGGCATAGCCGGGCTTTTTGCCTACACCTCCCCTTCCAACAGAGGCATGATTAATCTTTTCAAAACCCTGCCTTATAAAGTCAAAAGTGTTTTTGAAGATGATATGGTGCTGCTGAGCTGCCGTTTTGATGAATTGATATAAAGAAAGCCGGTGATCCTGTAAAAGCCGGAAATCCTGTCATCAATAGTTGATGAATATGTAAAAAGTCCGAAATCCGGGTATTTCATCAGTTTAAAATTTTGATTTTACTAAGGATAAATTCTGGAAAAATGACTTTTTACCGGTTCATCAATAGTTCGGTAAAAAATTTTGGACTGAATAATTTCAGAAAATTATGAGCCCCGGATAAAATATCCGGATATAATGATTTCAGGCGATAAAATTTTTACCGTCTGTAAATCGGAAAAAATTACCGAACCATTGGTCATAGTCTTTAAGAAAATATTTTTGGGATTTCCTGCAGGCTTGGGGTGAGGAACAAACCCCGGCAGATTCAGGCTGTCGGGGGTTCACTGCGTTCACCCCGACCTACCCAAAAATATTTTCTGAAAATCTGCAGTCCGGCAGAACCCCGGGTTCTGAACATACTGAACCGGAATTTTTGCGGGTTCATCAAAGTTCAAACTTTTATACACAGAAAGATACGGGGATTTTTACCGCATCCCCTGTTATAAATAAGGAGTCAGATTTATATGGATTTTCATAAAATCACATTTGTACCGCATAATAAAAGCATCGAAGTCCGGAACGGAGAGAATCTTATCCGCGCAGCCATGGAAGCCGGGGTGCATATCAATGCTTCCTGCGGCGGAGAAGGGGTCTGCGGAAAATGCCGGGTGATTATAGAAGAAGGTGAAGTGGAAGGCGGTCTGTCAGAACGTCTGAAAAAGGAAGACATAGAAAAAGGATACCGCCTGGCCTGCAGGGCAAAAATTGTCGGGGATGTTACGATCCGCATCCCGGTAGAGTCTTCCGTTGATGCCAGTGTACTCAATCTGCAAAGCACCCCCCGGCGCAATGCCGGTATTCGGGAATTTGATTTCAGTGAACTCAAAGAACAGGGTCTTTTTATTCCCCCCATAGAAAAAAAATACCTGGAACTTCCCGAACCCAGCGCCCAGGATCATCTGCCGGATGTCACCCGGCTGGTCAGTTTTTTAAAACTCAATCATGATGAACACCGGCTGATGGTGGATCTGCCTGTCATCCGGAAAATTCCGGATATTCTGCGGAAAGAAAACTTCAAAGTCACGGCCACCATGGCCCGTCCGGTGCATGAGGGCAGAAAAACCCATATCATCAACGTACAGCCCGGGGATACCACAGACCGGAATTATGCCATAGCCGTGGATATCGGAACCACCACGGTATACGGCCAGCTCATTGATCTGATTTCCGGTGAGGTGCTGGCCGAATACGGGGATTTCAACGGTCAGATCAGTTACGGGGAGGATGTGATCTCCCGGATTATGTTTGCGGAAAAAGGGGAGGGGTTGGAAAAAATGCACCGGGTGGTTGTGGAAACCATCAATAAAATCATTGCACGGATTGTCAGAAAATCCGGGGTGGACCGGGATGATATTTCCAGTATCACACTGGCGGGAAATACCACCATGACCCAGCTTTTTCTCAAAGTCAATCCCCGTTATATCCGCCGTGCCCCCTATGTTCCGGCCTCCACCATTTATCCCCCCATCAAAGCCGCGGGTCTGGGGCTGGATGTTGCCGATCATGTGGCAGCGCTGGTCTATCCGCAGATTTCCAGTTATGTGGGAGGGGATATTGTGGCCGGTGTCATGGGCTCCGGGCTTTACCGCACCGATAAACTGACACTTTTTATGGACATCGGAACCAATGCGGAAATCGTAGTGGGCAATAAAGACTGGATGGCCTGTGCGGCCTGTTCCGCAGGCCCGGCTTTTGAAGGGGGCGGAATTGAATTCGGTATGCGCGCGGCCAAAGGAGCCATTGAAGATTTCTCCATTGATCCCGTCACCTTTGAACCCATGAATATCACCATCGGCAGTGTGCGGCCCAAAGGCATCTGCGGTTCCGGACTGATTATCATGGTGGCCGTGATGTTTGAAATGGGGGTGATTGACAACGGCGGAAAATTCAACCGGAATCTGGATACAAAACGCATCCGGGAAAAAGACGGGGTGTGGGAGTATGTGCTGGCCTGGCAGGATGATACCCAGATAGACCGGGATCTGGTGCTCACCGAGATTGATATTGAAAACCTCATCCGGGCCAAGGGAGCCATTTACAGCGGCTGCCAGACCCTGCTGGAGGAGGTGGGGCTGACCATAACAGATCTGGATCAGATTTTCCTGGCCGGCGGATTCGGCAGTTATGTGGATCTGGAAAAGGCCATGGTCATCGGTCTGCTGCCGGAAACGGATCCGGAAAAAATCACTTTTATCGGCAATGCCTCCCTGCTGGGGGCCAAAATGAGCGCGCTGACCAACAGCATCCGCCATGATGTGGTGGAAATCACCAAAAAAATGACCAATTTTGAATTATCCGAAACCGCATCCTATATGGATCATTATGTGGCCTCCCTTTTCCTGCCCCATACGGATCTGCATCTCTTCCCCAAACTCAAAGCCCGCCTGGATGAGCGCAGAAAGATTATGAAATCGCAGAAATGATTTTTCAGGCAGAGGGTCAATCGGGTTGATGAATCAGATCTATGACTGCAGGGGTGTATGCAATATGCCCCTGCAGAGAGAAATCAGCCTTTTCGACCCGCCCCCCATTCGTTTGGCAGTCCTGAGATACATTTTTTCAGCTAAGGCATTGTTATAGTCAGCAGATCGAAAAGATTCTGTTTCCGGCCCGCAGTGCCTCCGCTTTCAGACTCCCCTCCCTGAGGGAGGGGCGGGGGCAATGTTGCTGCCTTAAGTAAAAACTCCCTCCCCCAGCGGGGACAATGCTGTTGACGTAAGGTCGGAGGATTGCCGAACTTACAGTCTGGCAGGCTGAAATTATTCAGAAAAAGATGTGCTAAACTGTAAGTTCGGCACTCCGGTTTTTCTTAAGGCAGCAGCATTGCCGTTCTCCCCTGCCCTCTCCCTCCCGGGGAGAGGGGAAAATTCAGGAAGTTTTCGATCTGCTGACAGTACTCCAATTTTGGTTTTTCCAGGCACGGAACAGGCCGTTTAGGCCAGTGACATTCTCACCGCTTTTCAAAGAACAAAAAGCAGAATTGACATTTTGAATACGCTGGAGTATACATTTCAAATTTTTTGCTGGTTTTTTACCATAACGTTAACAAAGGAGATGAAAATGAAAAAATTTCTGGCTGTGGCACTGACTGTTTTTATGGCAACCGCGCTTTCGCTCCCGGTGCAGGCCGCAGAACTTATTGTGGCAACCGATACCAATTTCCCGCCTTTTGAATTTAAAGATCCGGAAACCGGCAAACACACCGGTTTTGATATTGAAATCTGGGATGCCATTGCCAAAAAAATCGGGGCGGAATACAAACTGCAGCCCATGGCATTCAAGGGAATTGTGCCGGGACTTCAGGCAAAACAGCTGGATGCGGGTATTGCCGGGATGTCCATTACCGAAGAACGTAAAAAAACCATAGATTTTTCCGACGGATATTATGACTCCGGTCTTTTGCTGCTTGTTCCTGCCGGCAGCCAGGTCAAAGGCATTGAGGATCTGGGGGATAAAGTGGTGGCCACCAAACAGGGAACCACTTCGGAAAAATACCTCAAAGAAAATGCAAAATTCAAAGATTTGAAACTTTTTCCCAATGACAACGCCATGTTTATGGAACTGATGACAGGTGGTACGGATGCGGTCATGTTTGACAAACCGGTGATTGAAAATTTTGTGAGCAAACGCGGCAAAGACAGTGTAAAAGTTGTCGGCCCCCTGTATGAAGGACAACCTTACGGTATCGGCTTTCCCAAAGGCTCCGATTTGGTGGAAAAAGTCAATGCCGCCCTGAAAACCCTGAAAGAGGACGGGACTTATGCTGCCATTTACCAAAAATGGTTCGGTGTTGCACCCAAATAATTTGGGTAGTGGGTCAAAAAGGGGTTGAAACGGAGCCTGCAATGATGGATACAGATTTTAAGGATACGCATCTTACCGTCTTTGCAGGCTTTTTTATTTTCATAAGGAAGAGAAACAATGGCTTTTGATTTTGAACCTTCTGTAATGATTGAATCTCTGCCCGCGCTCATGGTCGGTGCCAGGATGACCGTGATAATTACTGCCGGTGGACTGGTTTTCGGTTTCGCGCTCGGCGCGCTGACCGGTCTGATGAAACTGTCCCGCAATTTTTTTGTGCGGAAAATTGCCGGATGTTATATTGAAACCATCCGGGGCACTCCCATGCTGGTGCAGGCCATGTTTCTCTATTTCGGTCTGCCCATGGCCATCGGAATGCGGATTCATGTTATGGTGGCCGGTATAAGCGTAATTGCTGTCAATTCCGGGGCCTATATTGCCGAAATCGTCCGGGGCGCAGTACAGTCCATTCATTCGGGGCAGATGGAAGCCGGTCGCAGCATCGGGCTGACCCGGGCACAGACCATGCGTTATATTATCTGGCCCCAGGCATTCAAACGCATGATACCGCCTTTGGGAAACCAGTTTATCATCAGCCTGAAAGACACCTCTTTGCTGATGATTATCGGTGTGGGGGAATTGCTGAGAACCGGCGATGAGATTGTTGCCGTAAATTTCCGGGCATTTGAAGTCTATCTTACCGTGGGTCTGATCTATCTTGTGATGACCATGTCCATTGCCAAACTCCTGGATATTTTGGAAAAACGTATGAATCTGAAAACACAGCGATAGGGGGAGGCCCATGATCAGAATAGAAAATTTACACAAGAGTTTCGGCGATTTTGAAGTGCTGAAAGGGGTTGACCTGCATGTCAGAAGGGGTGAGGTTGTGGTGATACTGGGCCCTTCGGGTTCGGGAAAATCCACCGTGCTGCGCTGCATTAACCGTCTGGAAAACCCTACGCAGGGCCGTATTATCATAGACGGTCAGGATATTATGGACCCCAAAACCAATATCAATCATATCCGTTCTGAGGCCACAATGGTTTTTCAGCAGTTTAACCTCTTCCCCCATATGAGTGTACTGGAAAATGTAAGTCTGGGGCCGGTCAAAGTACGGGGAATAAAATCTGCGGAAGCGGATGAGCTGGGCATGGAACTGCTGACAAAAGTGGGATTAAAGGAAAAAGCCCGGAGTTATCCGGATCAGCTGTCCGGTGGTCAGAAACAGCGCGTGGCCATTGCCCGTGCCCTGGCCCTGAAACCCAAAGTCATATTATTTGACGAGCCCACATCCGCTCTGGATCCCGAACTGGTGGGGGAAGTGCTGGATGTGATGAAACAGCTTGCCAAAGAGGGAATGACAATGGTTGTGGTCACCCATGAAATGGGTTTTGCCAAAGAAGTGGCCGACCGTGTTATTTTTATTGATGAGGGCCGGATTCAGGAGGAAAACGAACCCCGCGCCTTTTTTGCCAATCCCGCCAATGCCCGACTCATGGATTTTCTGGGCAAGGTCATCAGTCATAACTGACAGTCCTGACAGATGACCCTGACAGATTCCGATGCTGCCTGCAATGGCAGTCCGGGACATTGAAAGGTTCCCCCGCTTTCCCGGCATATTCCGGCTGCTCCCTGAATCTGAAAATGCTTTCTGATTCAGATTAAGGGATGCAACGCATCTGAAATTGCCATAAATTCCTCCACTTCCACGGTCTCGGCCCGCCGTTTCGGGTCAATACCGGCTTTGTGCAGCGCGGCATCTGCAATTTCCGGGGAAATGTGCAGTTCGCTTCCGGCCAGTGCATTGCGCAGGGTTTTTCTCCGCTGCCCGAAAGCGGCCTTGATAACTTTGAAAAAAAAGTTTTCATCCGCGGCCTTTCCGCAGGGATGCTCCCGGAAACGGATTTCCACCACCTCGGAATCCACTTTGGGCGAGGGAAAAAACATGGGGGGATGCAGGGTCAGCACCCTGCGGATTTCCGAACAGTAACGCAGCATAACACTTAAACGTCCGTAATCTTTGCTGCCGGGCGGAGCCGCCAGACGCAGCGCCAGTTCTTTCTGCAGCATAATGAGGGCCCGCTGTATGTCTTTCCGGTACCGGATCAGATGCACCACCACCTGGGAGGAAATATTATAGGGGAGATTGCCCATGACCACAATCTGCTGCCGGATATGATTTTCCCGGATAAAATTATCCGGCAGCAGACGGAGAATATCCGCTTTTATGATTTGCACATTTTCCAGGTGATGCACAAGCAGTTCGGTTTTCAGCAAATCCAGAATCCTCCCGTCGGTTTCCACGGCATAGACCTGTGCAGCATTTTTTGCAATGGGGATGGTCATGGCACCCAGTCCGGCCCCGATTTCCAGCACAATATCTTTGGAAGATATTTCCGCTGCTTTTACAATGGATTCTGCGGCCGCAGAACTCAGAAAATTCTGCCCCAGCTGTTTTTTGGGTTTCAGATCCCATGCTGTAAGCAATGTCCTGGCGGATGTCATTTGGCGGTATCTCCTCTTCGCGGGGCAAATCCCCTGATTCCTGAATTACTTCCTTCCACCGCTTTCATTCTGTACAATCCCGTATTTTGCCTGTTTTGTAACACTCTATATTTTTGCATTTTTTTATAAGTTATTGATTATATTGAAATTAAGAAATTGGCCTCAAATTTTTCTGTATCAATAATTTCAATAGGTTATCATCTAAAATCAGCATATATAGATTTTCAGAAAAATAATTGCAGTTTTTCAAAATGGTATTCAGCATAATTTCAGATAGATAAAAACACCATTTTATGCAATTAATTATCTGAAAAACTATAATTCAAAAAGTGCAAAAGTATAGTAACGCTCAGCAGATGGAAAATTTTTCGTTAGGGTTCCGTCAGGGTTAAAATGACGGGTATCCGAAACATCGGCGGAACCGTAAGGGCGGTATTGCATACGCCCCCGGACATCCCCTGACGGATGTATGCGCTACGCCCCTGCGGTAAGAAATCTGATACATCAGCGGATTCGGACCACTGCCAATTTTTCCCCGGGTGCGGTTTCAGGGCTGCCCCGGAGTGCAAAAAATGTATTTTTGCACAGCCCGCCTCCCTTCTGCGGAAATACAGTTTCCGCACGTCTCCGGAAATTTTCCGATCCGCGGAGTGTCCCCCTGCCGGTTCATTCATCAAAAGGATATTTCTTATTCCATTTTTTATACAGGGGTTTCAGTTCTCCGCTTTTTACCAGAATTTCCATTTTCTCATCAAAAACATTCATGAGTTTTTGCCCTTTTTCATTTTCCGCAAAGGCCAGATATACATTCAGTCTGAAAATGGTTTCCACCTGAAAATTTTCCACGGGAATTATGTTTTTTTTCAGGGCTTCATTCAGTTCCTGTTCCGTATCCAGAAAAAAATCCAGACGGCCTTTTTCCAGCATTTTCAGCGCGCTTTCCCGACTGTCTGTTTCATATATCTTTTCAATTCTGGCCTGAAGATATTCGTTAAAAGCATAGCCCCGCATCCAGCCGGTATTTCCGCGCAGGCTTTTTTCCCCTTCCCATTTTTCCACCGCACCTTTTTTAAATATTACCAGGATAATATCCTGCAGATAATGCCATTGGGAAAACAGTACCCCGTCGAATTCATCCCGGTATACTCCCACAACCGCATCGGTCTGTCCGGTCTGTACCATATGTGCAGAACGGGCATAAGGAAGAGTTTCAAACTTCATCCGGATATCCGGTTCATAAATTCTGCGGAACAGTTCCCAGCATAAACCGGTGCCGTCCTGATTGGTAATACCCTCCCAGCTCTCACTGACAAAATGGATTTCTTTCAGATCTGATTCGGCAGTAAATCCCGAAACAGGTATCATAAAAACAAACAGAAGGCAGGCAATTGATTTTTTCATCATTTTTTCCTTTCCTTGAAATATTTTTAAATATTATTTACAATGGTTCGGTAATATTTCTGATTTCCGGGCTGTAAAAATGTAACTTTCTGAAATCATTACATGCAAATTTTCAGACAGGGATTTATAACCTTCTGAAATTATTAAAACCGAAATTTTT
>JAABRU010000063.1 GCA_011390755.1 Desulfobacteraceae bacterium
GGAACCACCCCGCTCATCACTCCGTCCGAACCGAGGGAAAACCAGGATGTGTCTCCGAAAAAGGGATCAACCCCTATAATATCCGACAGGGTGAAGGTGAGATTCTTCCCCTGTTCCGCATCATTATAATAATCCAGCAGGGAGAAACTGAGTGATTCTCCCGGAGAGATGGCAACAGATGAGGGCAGTCCGGACGCATAGGGCGGGGTATTGGACGCTACTTTCAGCACAAGGTGCTGAGTACCGGTTATTCCCCCCGCACCGTCACTTACGGTGAATTCCGCATTGTATTCTTTTCCGTCTGCCGGAACCGTTCCGCTCATCATTCCGTTTGCTGCCAGGGAAAACCACGACGTGTCTCCGCCAAAAGGATCAACCGCAAAAATGTCGGACAGGGTGAAAATGAGGTTTTTCCCTTGTTCGTCATCTGTATAATGGTCTGAAAGAGAATAATTGAGAAAACCTCCGGGCTGAATAGAAACAAATGCAGGAAGCGGATTTGAAGAATCCTCATAAGGTAAAGTGTTTGCATAAACTTTGTTGCAGATTCCACCGCAAACAAGCAGGAAAACAATAAGTGTCAGTATATTATTTTTCATTTTTTCCTCCAGTGTAAACAGGTTAAGGATAATGATTATTTTTTGTAAGCTATTGGGTAACAAAATGTCCATTCTTTCATCTCGTTCCCAAGCGGGAGCATCAATGCCATTAAGTTAAGGGTGGAGGAGTCCCGAACGTTCGGCTGAGCTCACGTCGAAGCCTGAAAGACTTCGGCATACTCAGTCTGGCAGTTTGGGACACTGAAATGACTGGGAAAATCCGGCCGGAATTCCGTTTCACTTCATTTTGGCACTCCAAAAATTCCTTAACTTAATGGCATTGCCCCCCCAACCCAGGGGCTGTCCGCCTCCCCAAGTCTCAGTTTATCTTCCTTTTGATTTCAGTTCAAATTCATAGGTTTTATACATTTTTATGTCAGGATATTCCTTTTTTGCATATGCCTCAACTTCGGGGCTGAAGCTGTATCCTGCAATAAATGTGCAAATATCTCCGCTTACTGTCTTTTTCACACGATCTGTCAACTGACTGAATCTGTCAAAATCCTTTCTGCCGGGCTGGGCCTTGCATTCACCGATGATGAAAACCGGATGCCCATTTTTTGTTCCCTCGGCATAAATGTTTATCTCATCATACTTTCCGTCCGGATAGACAAGGTTTCTGCGTTCAACAAGTTTTACATCAGTGTCAAATTCCCTTTTTCCGAAATCATACATGTGCGGAATGATTCTGTCCTCAGTTTCATACCTGACCGCCATGGTAAGGCAGGCAATCTGCTTTTTAATGTCTTTGACGGTCAGAGAAAAACCGATGCTGGGATAGGTTTTACTTTCACTTTCCTCTGTCTTTTCTGCTTTCATCTGCTCCTGCCTTTCTTTCACAGCCTGTCTGCCATTGTTGCAGAAAAAGGTATTATTTCAAGTGCAAAAATTGTATTTTTGCATCGCCGCATCTCCCGGTTACCCCATGCAAAAATACAATTTTTGCACTCCTCCGGAAATTTTTCGATATACTGAATATGCGTCTGTTTTGAACATTTCCACGTTCATACTGCACCTCCTGACAAGCAATTATTCCCTCTGCGGAATTCTGTTTTTGCATGGCATTTCTATTGCATTTTTTCACTTAAAACTGTGCAGGTATTTCGGTTCAGAATATCCGAATGTCGGGTTACGCTTCGCTAACCCGACCTACAATTTTAAGTGAAACAAAGCACTATAATCATATCATCCCTTACGGGATTTTTAAAAACCCCGCAGGGGGTGGCATGAGTGCAGAAAAACCGGTCATGCTGTTTTCAGCAGTTTTATCTGTTTTGATTCTTTCAGTTTTCCGTCTTCAGTAATCAGTATAAAGTCATTTTCCCATGCTGTTGCAGCAATAAAACGGTCAGCAGGATCTTTATGCGGAAGTTCAATAAATCTGCTTCTTATGGCGATTGCATGTGATAATTCTGCTTCTTTTACAGGACTTCGTTTAAGAGCTTCGGTTATCCACTCATTTGGCGATGGGCGGAGTTCAATTCTGCCTTTCTCAGCCAGAATCAGCGTTTCCCAAACCGTAATCGGGGATATGAACAGCTCATTGTCTTTGCTCTCAAGAACCGTTACAATCTTTTCTTCAAGTCTGTCAGGCTCCAGAAGACTCCACAGCCATATATGTGTATCCAGCAGGTATTTCATTCTGACAGGGCTTTCCAGTTATCCGTATCTTCTGCCGGAGAAATAATATCGCCTGTTATCTTACCCTTGTCTTTCATACATCCCAGCCATGATTTCTGTTCAGGATATGAAAACGGGACAATTTTTACCAAAAATTTCCCCCTGTCGCTTATCAGTACAGGCTGGTGAGAACGGATTACCGAGCTGATAATTTCATAAACATTATTCTGAAAATTAACAATCTGTATTTCCTCCATTTTATTCTCCTTACATTTATAAATACGGAGTGCAAAAATTGTATTTTTGCACCGCTGCATCTCCCGGTTACCCCATGCAAAAATACAATTTTTGCACTCCTCCGGAAACGTTTCGATCTACTGATATTTGCTGATATTGAAGATAAAGAGGAACAACTGTTTCATGTCCGGCATCTGAACGATTCAGAAGGGCCACAGTAAAACCTGTGTCTGCTATCACTGTTTTTTCCATGTCCATCCTGAATGTCTGGCAGTTTCCTCCTGAAGAATCTCTTCTGACCGGCCTGACAGGTCAGATGCTCCGTCAAACAGACCGATCAGCACATCTTCCTCTTTCTTTTCAGAAAATAAATGATTCTGACTTTGGACATCATAAGATCTGCAATGATATTTATCTGTCAATATCCGATAAAATTCAATAAGTTCTGCTTTTGCAACATCAGGGGGTACGGATAAATCAATCTGGATTTCATTTAAATTTTGCATAATCATTTCTCCTAAGAAAAAGGGATTATTCCAACCGGGTAAACCCCGCAGGGGGTGGCATGAGTGCAGAAAAACCGGTTATTCCCGAAAATTAACCCAGCAGGGGGTGGCATGATTATAGCAAAACCGCTTATTCCCGCAAATCTGATCCTGTAGGATTGTGTTCTGTTTTTTTCTGCAATGTCAATGCAGTACAGCAGGATTTTCAGCATTTTTCTGTTTTGACATCATGGCATAATCCAAAAAAAGATTTTCTGTTCTCAGATTGAAAATATCTGACAAAGAATATTTCTGCGTTGCGTCAATTATTTCTATTCCGATCAGATTTCCGTTGAAATCCAAATCAGCATTTACCCCGTCAGAGATTTCCACGGTTCTGCCCACTTCTGTCTCCCGGATATATATGTACACAGCATCAGCATCTCTGTCATATTCAATTTTCATGATTTATTCTCCTTTCCATACTGCTGTGATAATTTTCATGAGATCATCCTCATGACAGAAAGTCACCTTTATCAGTCTGTTATTTATATATTTGTAAGCATTCAGACGGTTTTTTTCACTTATTTCGGTTTTGTCCGGATCACGCAGTGCCATTTCAATATCAGATTCAGAAATTTTCCGCCATTTCATACGCCGTCTGGCATGGCGTGTATATTCTGTTCTCATAAAAGATCAGATCCTTATTCCTGATACTCCGGTTCCATTCTGCTCAAAAAACCGGTTTTCCCGCAAATGCAAGCCCGCAGGGAGTGGCATTATTGGCAATGATTTAAAAATAATAATGTCATCCCCGGCGGGAGTTTTATTCTGCTTTTTGCAATGTCATACTCTTTCTTACCTGTTTCCCGGCCGCAAGCAATTCAGAAATCCGTCCGGCGATTTCGGATTTCGACTGCCGCAGCAATTTTATTTCGGATTCGGTCAGTGTCCGGGGTTCTGAGCAGATAACGTGCCTCAGACTCTGTAAGGCACTCAAACCCGAATCCAAACCTTTGGAACCACCAGTCTTCAATTTTTTTTCCATGCTTTGACCTCAAATCATTCAGAGTTTCCCCTGTCAGAGCAAGACGCGCTGAATAGGGTTTGCCAGTCAAAACTGTCGCTCCGGGAACATGCCCTCCGCATCTGATGATATGTGAACGCAGATTTGCAAGGGTTCCGCCCTGACCGACAAAATCATCCACCAAAATGTAATATCTGCCTGAAATCACCGGTCCGTCAAACTCAGCCTGACGGGCCGGCCGGGAAAAACCGTCTGCCCCTGTATGTCCGACAATATTTGTCTGCACAATTCTGCTGTCTGCCTGCCATCCCGGATGCTCTGCAAGCATATCTGCAAGTGCTTCCGGAATTGAATTGACTCCGGTTCCTTCAATGGCATGTGCAGATACCAAAATGGGATTATAATGCTGAAATGTTTCTTTTAACTGTCTGACAGCCATTTCTGAAACTGTGTCAGTAATCAGGTGAAAAGCAGCGTCCGGAAATCCTGATTTTGCAGGATGATAGGATGGATGTTTTTTTACCCCAGATTCATGGGAATGAATCCATACCGGTGGGAAATCATCCCATGCAAAACGTATATGCAATGCCATCACAGTATGAAAAATACCGACTTTTCTTTTTCCACTTCCAGATATCCGGCAATGGCATCTTTGACATTGTCTATGGCTTCCTGAAGGTTTTTTCCCTGACTGACACAGCCCGGCAAATCCAGAACATCTGCCACAAATCCTCCGTATTCCGGATCAAAATAAAAGTAAACTTTGTATTTCATAAAATCAACTCCTGTTTTCAATTATTTCATACGCTTACATGGCGTTGCCGTTAATAAGTTCATCCTTACGGGATTTTGAAAACCCCGGAAAGGCTGGCATGATTGCAGAAAAACGGATTATTTCAGCCGGATAAATTCCGCAGGGGTAACATTATTTCAGATATATATCTTTTGTTTGCACAGCAATGTCAATTCCTTTGCTTTTCAAACCGTTTATCAGTTTTTTATCTCCGCTCCATAATTTAGCCTTCAATGCCATGGCAGAGGCAACAAACACTGTGTCTTTGTGATCATTTGAGAAAATCTCTTTTGTTCTGATCCCACCATTGCAGGATAATCTCTTCTGACAGATTCTCAATATCCTTTTCCTCTGCTGCTGATTTTGAAGTGATTTCCCTGAGTCTGAGCCAGTCCAGAAATTTTCTCAGATATCTGCTGTGATAACTTTCCGGTATCGGTATTCTGATTTGATAATATGCGTCTGTTTTGGACATTTCCACGTTCATGCTGCACCTCCTGACAAGCAATTATTCCCTCTGCGGGATTCTGTTTTTGCATGGCATTTTCTATAATCATAATCCCTTACGGGATTTTTAAAACCCCCCGCAGGGCTGGCATTATTGGCAATGATTCAAAATAACAGATTTTATCGGAAATAAAATGGAGTGTATTTTAACCCCGGAGGGGTGTCAGAGAATAGCCCGGCATTTTAATGCCGGGACAGTGAATAAATTCATCCAGGTCCCGGAGGGATGACAGAAAAACACGCAGATTCAGTCAGTTCTGCCGTCCCTGCGGGACTTGATAAATACAGCATCCCGATTCCCGGCAGTAAACTGCCGGGCTGGTTTCTGCTGTCCCTACGGGACATAAACCGATTTCTGATACATAATCTCTTATTTCCGATAATGTCTAATAATGTCATCCCCGGCGGGATTCTGTTTCGTTTTTTTACATGGCATTTTTATAATAATTTCATCCCTTACGGGATTTTTAAAAACCCCGCAGGGGATGGCATTATTGCATAAAACGGATTGTCCCGAAGAGATAACCCCCGATGGGTAGCATAATTTTATTGCCTTAATGCAGCCAGTTCTCTGTCTGCAATTTTTTTATTCTTGAAAAATGTTTTTCATTGTTTGTCACCAAAACACGGTTGTCTGAAACAGCTACCGACGCTATGAGAATATCAAAATCTTCTATCATATTTCCTTGTGACTTCAGGTCTGCCTTGATTTCGCCAAACAGCATGGCAGATTCTTCACTGTCAGAAAGTATTGTCAGATTTTTTTTGAATAATTCAATTCTCTTTACATTTTCAGCAACTTTTTTTGAATTATAAGCACCGAAATACAGTTCCGCCAATATACTGTTGGAAACAGCAAGCGACTGTATCCCTGCATTTGCCACTTTGACCGCAAGTGTGGCATTGCCATTGAGAAGATATACACAGATATTTGTATCAAGCAGATATTTCAAACAGTTTCTCCGTTCTTCCCGTGGATTTTCTTGCCGAATAAATATCCGCTATCTGTTCTTCCGGGCTTCTGTCATCCTCCCATGTGCCGCATACAGAGAGAAACTCCTCTGTCATGCGTTTTTCATCTGATTTGGGAATAATGATTTCCCGTATGATAAAATGAAATATTCTGGACAGTTTTTCCTGCTCTCTTTCTGTAAGATTCTTCATGTCATTTAAAATTTTCTGTTCGTATTTTGTCATGGTTTGCTGCTGCATGGGGCAAGCTCCTGTCAAGATGATTGATAAAACAATGTCGTCCCCGGCGGGATTCGGTTCTGTTTTGCTGTATGGCATTTTTATAATAATTTCATCCTTTACGGGATTTTTTAAACCCCGGAAGGGTGGCATGATTATAAAAAACCGGTTATTCCCAAAAATGTAAGCCCGCAAGGGGTGGCATGATTGTAGAAAAAACCGGTTATTCCCAAAAATGTAAGCCCGGAAGAGGTGGCATGATTGGATTGCACTACCGTTTTTTCAAATATCCGTCCGGGAACATGGTAAGCAGATGTTTTTCACGGGATTTGTCTATTTCAAAATCATCGTGCCGGGAAAGGTATTCATGGATGGCTTCATAAGGACCGGGGCCGAATCCGGGCAGCGCGGGATGGCCGTTGATGTTGCTGTCTTCCACAATCATATAGCATCCTTTGGAAACCAGCGGCGCGAACAATTCCATTTCCTTTATCACATGGTGCTTCCGGTGATCGCTGTCCAATATGACCATAATCTTGCCCTTTGCCATTTTTTTCACTTTTTCAAATATGTTGGGATCAGTGCTGCTGGCGTTTATATAGCTTATCATATTTCTGAAATTGGGATATTTTTCACGGGAATCCACATCAATGGTTATAATCTGTGCATTTTCTTTCCCTGCAAGAAACAGACAGTGGGAAATATAATATGCAGAACCGCCATTGAAGGTTCCGGTTTCAATTACTGTATCCGGCTTTGTTTCGTATATGATTTCCTGAAGAATCATCATATCATTTGGACATTGAAGAATCTTAAATCCCATCCATTCCTGATTGTTCCACGGCTGCGCAGACAGAGAATTGGGGCCGTAATACAGTTTGTGAAATTCATTTACAATTTCAGTATGGGACAAAGATTTCCCCAAAACCGCATTGAATTCTTTTCCAACCTCCAGTCCGTATAGGTATTCCCCCGTATTTTGACCAACTGGCGAAGCATATCTATTACAGTGTTTTCTGTAACCGTAACGGTTTTGTCATTCTGCGTTATGGTAAAACTGAGCGTCTGATTTGCATTATCCGGTGAAGCCATTGCTGAAAGAATCTCCTTATAAAAATGATTATTGTATGAGCGTATTGCACAGCGTCGGAGTTGTAAGCGGAAGTTCCGAAGCCCATTTCTTTTTGAATATTTCAAGGCTTTGATAAAAAGCTGAACTCAGAACCATATGAAGAGAATTGTGGAAACATAAAGCGTCAATCACCACAGATGGCAATCCTGCTTTTCTTGCCGCAAGACAAATATCTGCCCCGTAAAAATGAAAACCCAAAGCCGGTTCCATACGAAGCAGGGTATCTTTCGGCACTGCCAGCACCACCTCATCCAATGTATCTGCCAATGCAGGAAGCTCCTGCCTTCGATCAATAATTCTGTCCCGATCCACAACATGGGCATGAAGAACCGTATTATTGTTCTTCCGGATAACCCCGCACACTCCGGCAACCCCAACAGAGCCGTACAACTTTTCCGCCTTCCGGTATGCATGCACAAAACGGGCAGGCCATCCAGAGGGAAGATACATATCCTGATGAAGATAGACAACAAGGGGATGGCGGGCGCGCTGAATGCCAAGCTCAAACCCCTGCGCGGCTGAAGAAGCATTCCTCACAGTCAGGACTTCATGCCGGGAACCCGGAGCAAAACAGGGGGAACTTAACAGATTGGCGTTAAGAACCTCCTCATTGCTTACGCACACAATAAATGACAATGGCTCCTCTGCTTCCTCCATATCCGAATCTTCCAAAGGAGTTCCCTCAAAAATATACTGATATGCCTCCAGATAATTTCTGGTGCGACTGAAATGCAGCCCCAGATACTGCATCAGGGGTTCCGCAGCCTTGAAAAAATTTTCATTTCCCGGTGATTTGATGATACTCATCATCCGGGGGGCAAATCCGCTGTCCAGCAGCAGTTTGATGACAGTGGAATAGGTGTAAAAACGCAGATGTGTAGAATCCAGCAAGCCCGCACGGGTGTACTGCCAGTCACTTCGCAGCAGATTTCGCAGAACCGAATGATGCTGCACATTGGGAATGCTGCAAAGAATAATGCCATCTTTTTTCAGCAGTTTCCTGTGCCTGCGCAGAACAGGAAGCGGTTCTGTCAGATGCTCTATGACATCACCGTACAGAATGCAGTCCAGCGTACCCGGCTCAATATCCGCATCCTCTTTTTCCACATCAATGGCATACACCCTATCCAGCCGCTGTCTTGCTCTGGCTGCAATTTCAGACTGATATTCAATGCCAATCACTTCCCGATCCGGCTGCATTTTTTTCAGGGCTTCTCCCAGACGCCCCTCAGCGCATCCCACTTCCAGAATTTTATTTGCACTGTCCGGCACATGGCGGAGCAGTTCTGTATTCAATCCCCGAAAATAGGGATCAGACTGCAACTGTTCAAGGTTCATGCTGTATTTCCCTTATGATTTCAGCGCATCCAATGCCTGCCGCACAAACGCGGACTGCGGATATTTCTTTATGATTTCAAATCCTTTTCCGGCAATTTCTTTCCTTGCCTTTTCCTCTGCCAGGTACTTCATACAGTTTTCCACAATCTTTTCATAGGGACAGATAACCAGCCCCTGTGCAAAATCCTTTTCCTGCTCATCTTTCCCCTCTTCTGAAATCACAAACTTTTTATTGGCCAGCAGAAAGGAAATCCGCACAATTTCAAAAATACAGGCATCATAAAAATGGATGTTCAGCACAATTTTGGATCGTGCGATATATTTGTCCCGCTCTTCCCCGTACACACCGAAAACGGCTTCAACCTTCACACCATTTGCTTTCAGTTCGTTCAGAATCGCCTTCCGCCGCTCATTCAGACTTCCGTAAAACAGCACATCAATATCCTCTTCAGCCTGGGGAATCCGGCTCAGTTCCGGTTCATACCCAATGCCGCAGTATGTCACA
Source organism: Desulfobacteraceae bacterium (assembly GCA_011390755.1). Lineage (GTDB taxonomy): Bacteria > Desulfobacterota > Desulfobacteria > Desulfobacterales > Desulfococcaceae > JAABRU01. The sequence continues at coordinate 9,435 of JAABRU010000063.1, forward strand.
TTTGCCACGCCCATTTCTTTCAATGCCCGGATATTGGGCCAACTGTAATCCCATACCGGATATTTTTTCAGCAGATCCACATATCCCTGCCCCATCCAGGGAGAATCCTTATACACCTGCTCCATATTAAAAAGAATCAGATTTTCCGGAAGATTTGTCATATTGATTTTGGGAATGAAATTGCAGCCCAGCACAATGGTCGTTCCCACCACATCCTTCACATCCCGGACAATGGGAATATTATGCCCAAGCCGGGAAAAAGCCGCTTTCAGGCCGACGGCAACCTCATCAAATACATGGCTGTGAATATAACCGGGGGTAGTGACAATCCAGATGCAATATGGAGCCGTTGAAGCCAGGGACTGTCCCGGCACTACAGCTTTGCTCCGGCTTCGGTAATAGGCCATATATTCCCGATCTTTTTCACTTAAAGGGATTTTCCGCAACTCAGCATACATGGAATCCACCGCACGGGGCTTTCGCAGAATCTCCTGCACATCCATTCCCTTTTTCTGCAGTTCCACTCCGATGGGGCTGAGCGTAAAATTGAGTTTCTGGGTAACAAAACGGTATGCTGACCAATCCAGATACCAGAACCAGTCCGTGTAATACAGCCAGCTTCTTTCATTGAATGCCCGGACATGGGTGGGATCCTGCCATGCACCGTAGGACAAATCATAAGGTACATTGATACAGATGACCCCGCCCTCTTCCAGCAGTTCAAGACAGCTTGTCATCATCCCTGTCAGATTCCGGATATGCTCCAGCACGTCAAAGGCAATGATTTTTCTGAATGTGTTTTTCTCAACCTTTATTTCACCGAAACGATCTGTTTTGAATGTTCTGGATGAATCTGTAAAAAAAGGTTCATTGAGATCAAAAACAATATCCGGCTTCCAGAAATCGCTGATGTCCAGATTCAGAAAATCATCCCGGAAATTCTTGCCGCTGCCGATATTCAACTGTTTGGGAAAATCCATTACAACCTATTCCTCAACTTGTGTGCTATTGTAAAAAACTTCATTTCAGTGCGGACTACACAGCCGGCAGTTCCTCCACTTCCCTCAGTTCCTTTGCAATTTTCACGGCCTCTTTTATCATCCGCAGGCGGTCATTGTCTTCAATTTTCTCTATCACCGGCATCAGTTTCAGTCCTTTGGCTCCGAATTTTACGGTCAGCCCCAGTTCCATGGCTTCAATAAGGCCCTGCCGGATCCCCTGCTGTATTCCCTGCTGTATTCCCTGCTGTATTCCCTGCTGTATTCCCTGCTGTATTCCCTGCTCTCTCCCCTGCCGGGATGCGTTTCTTTCTATTGTGCTGACATAGGGCATATTTTTCTCCTTTTCATACTGACGGATTTCATCCCCCAGACATTTCTCCATCTCCGGGGGCAGTCTCATCAGCCAGTCTGTGAAATGAAACAGATTGATCACATCCTCACGACTGTATCCTTTTCCAAATTGAACTGAGCGGCATATTCTGCTCTTCCTTTTCTTATTTCTTCAACTATTGCATCTCTCCACATGTTATCTCTCCCATCAATTGTTATTCCTCTCCATCAGATACGGTCATATTCATCGGGTTCTGCATGAGGAACAGCTTTCATAACCTTTTCAAAATCCTCACGTCTCCCTTTCCGTGCTTCCTTTTCAAGATAATTTTCTGTCAGAATGGCGGACATTTTTTCCGCTGCGGCAAGAACAAGAAACTGATTTGCTGATATTCCTTCAGATTCAGACAGTTGACTGATTTTGACATACAAAGATTCTGGCAAATCCACTGTAATCAGACTCATGACCGTTGTCTCCTTATTATATTCAAAAATTTTCCCGGAGTTACCGGCGTAATGCCGAAATGTTCTTCAATTCCTCTGAAATCTTTCAGATTATGAGTGATTATATAGCGACTTTCTGATGCAACCGCAAGTTCCAGAATCATATCATCTTTTGGATCTCCAAGCCACGGGCGCCATAGAAAGAAAATCTGCTGTTTATGGGCAATACTGCAAATATAACGCAGAAATGCAAGAATTTCCTCTGCTGTGCCTGCTCCGCTCATGTGTTCCGGTCTTGTAAGAACATCCTGATATTCAATATACAAAGGGATGCTTACAGCAATCTGAAACAGATCGGACGGCAGTTGGGAAACCACAGCATAAGAAGCTCCCCTGTTTGATTTAAGGGCAGAAACGAAAATATTTGTATCAAGAACAACTCTCATTTTTTATCAGTTATGATATTTTTGATTAAAATATTTTTAATCCCGAAGGTCTGGCATGATTATGTCACCCCTCCGGGGTTCCGGGATTATCCCTGAATTCTTTTTCTATAATCATATCAGCCCTTCGGGCTTATCAGCGTCCGACTCTTACTTCGCATTGCTATTGTAAAAATCGCTTCATTTCAGACTGGCCTACACCGCCAGCAGCTCCTCCACTTCCCTCAGTTCCTTTGCAATTTTCACGGTCTCTTTTATCATCCGCAGGCGGTCATTGTCTTCAATTTTCTGTATCAATTGTCAGTCCCGGTTCCATGGCTTCCATCAGTCCCTGCTGTTTTATTTATTCACTTCTGAAGAATCTGCAAAAAAAGGTTCATTGAGATCAAAAATAATATCCGGTTTCCAGAAATCACTGATGTCCGGATTCAGAAAATCATCCCGGAAATTCTTTCCGCTGCCGATATTCAACTGTTTGGGAAAATCCATTGCATTACACACCGTTTTTTTCTGCTTTGATCGTCTCTGTTTCAAGTATCTTTAAAAATAAAGATTTCAATTGCGGAAGTTCTTCTGTTGCCGCTTTCCACAGGATAATCATATCCACCCCGAAATATCCGTGAATCAGTTTATCACGCATTCCGGCAAGCTGTTTCCACGGAATATCCGGATTGTCCTTTTTGGTTGTATCATGAATATTTTTGACAGCCTCACCGATTATTTCAACAACCCGGATTACAGCGTAAACTGTCTTTCTGTCTTCACAGAACCTGTCAAAGTCAAACCCTTTTACAAAGGTTTCAGCATCATGGATCGAATCCGTTATATCTTTTATAAAATCAGTCTGCTGTCGTATCACAGATACACCACCTCTCTGAGAATATGCCTGCCGGTTTCCGGTTTCAGACCGGTTTTTGTCACCAGATCAACCTTCATTCCCAGGTGCTGGCTTAATTCATCTTCTATACCTATGAATCCGATTAGGCCCGGAAATTCTTCAAAGCTGATCAGAATGTCAATATCGCTGTTATGGGTCTGTTCGCCGCGTACATATGAACCGAATATTCCGATTTCCTTTATTTTGTGTTTTTCAATCAGCATCGGTTTCCGCATTCGGATGATTTTTTTGATTTCTTCTATGTTTTTCATATGATTAATCCGGTAACTACAAATTTTTTTTTAAAGAAAGGATTTTTCAATCACAACTACAGGGATTTTTTTTAAGAAAGGATTAAGGCGATTTCCAAATATGAATGTACCATTTCTGAAGGAGTCTGTAGTTTCGCATTTTTTATAACTATCTGATTTTTATTTTAGCCACGAATTACACGAATTACACGAATGATACAGAAGATGAAAAATCAATTTTTTATCATATTGTTTTTATAAATATATTTTTCGTGTCATTCGTGTATTTCACGGTTTGCTGTAAAAATTGCAAAAGTACAGAAGGAGTCACAGACTGAAAGTCTGTGACTTTTCAGGCACTGCCAAACTTTCAGTTTGGCACTCCTTTGGTACTTTCTTTTCAGGAAATAACCTAAATCCCTGCTTACAAAAAATCCCTGTAGTTATCAATATAATCCTTTCTTAAAAAAATCCATGCAGTTATGGAATTCATGTTCACATAAAGCCTTATGCCGCAAACGCATATACAGGTGTTTCCATCACACGTACCGGTTTTCTTTTTTTCCATACTGTTTCCTGAATTTTTTCCACAGTCTCAGGAGAAAAAAATTTTTCCCCGGTCTCTGCACAACCTCTTGCCTGCACATTCTCAATCACAATAAATCTATCCTCTGTCTGAAGAGTATAAGTGACTTTCTGCTCTGTCATGGTTTCATTCCATTATGCTGGCTGAAGTTCAAAATACTGTTCCACCGGAACAGAAATCTCTTTTCTGCTTTTCTTTCCAAAAGAATATATTTCATTGAATTCTTTTTCTATTTTTTTCAGAACTTCGGCTCTGAAATACTGTTCTCCGCAGAATTCACACTGTACACACGGCACATCATTAACAATGAGAAATTTTTCATTGTGCCTGTAAATATACTGCACATTATTATTTTTGAAATTTCTGTTTCCGCAGAAATGACATAATTTGTTCATTTTTAACCTCTTTCATACGGATTTTTAAATTTTGGGGGAGTTGGAATATAAACTGTGATTATGGCTAACTCACCGTCAAATTTTCCGCATACAATATGAACAGGTTTTCCGGAATTGGCAAAACCTGCAACCAGACAACTCTCACCTCTTTTATTATTTTCATATTGTTCCAAAATTATGCCGTTACAGAATGCTTCCTCAATTTCAGCTATGCTCAGGTTGTCATTCTGACGTTCCTGTTCACCATGCATTGTAAAGAAATACTCTGCTTTTTCAATTTTATTTTTTATCCATTTTATTTCAAACATTCTTAAAATTCTTCGCTGTCCTTAACAGAGGCAGCAGCGCCAGTGCTTTGTCAACATTAAAATGACGGGTGACATTATCTGCAGGGGCGTATTGCATACGCCCGCCCGGCACAGATCCGGGGCGTATGCAATACGCCCCTGCATGAGTGGCTTAACCCGTCATTAAAAACTTGACAAAACACTAGTACAGCAGTCCGTAAATTCGTCCCCCTCTTTCCCCCCGAATCCGGGAAGCAGGAGCTTCAACTCGTTCCCAGGCTCTGCTTCAATGGTATTAAGTTAAGCAAAAAATCCCCCTCCCCCGGCCCCTCCCTCAGGGGAGGGGAGTCTTAACTTAACGGCATTGGGGCAGAGCCCGGGAACGGGTTGGAAGGTATTTTGGAAAGCCCTGAAAGGGCGCATTGGTATAGCCCAGGGCAACGCCCTGGGATAACTGAATAAAATATAATCCAAGCCCTGAAAGGGCGCATTAAAAAATGATCCGGGTACATAATCCGCCCTTTCAGGGCTTATGGTTTTTTTATCCTGTATTCCCAGGGCTTCACCCTGGGCTGTATCAATTTGCCCTTTCAGGGCGTTCCTTAACTTAATGGCATTGAGGCAGAGCCAGGGAACGAGTCAAAGCTGCACGGAGTGCGAAAAATAAGGCGGAGGCCGGTTTTTCGCAAACACTTTCATATAAACGACCATGAGCCATGACTCACAACGAAACATGAAAATACACCGTAGAGACGCACGGTGTGCGTCTCTACAGAAAACGCACACCGCAGAGACGCACACCGCAGAGAGACGCACACCGCAGAGACGCACACCGCAGAGACGCACACCGCAGAGACGCACACCGCAGAGACGCACACCGCAGAGACGCACACCGCAGAGAGACGCACACCGTAGAGAGACGCACACCGTGCGTCTCTACAGGGGACTTTCATATAAACGGCCATGACCGCCGGGTCACAGCGAAACATGAAAGCTGCGCGGAGTGCGAAAATTAAGGCCGAAGGGCCGGTTTTTCGCAGACACTTTCATATAAACGGCCATGAGCCGTTACTCACAACAAAGCACGAAAGTCTTTTACACGGGACGCGGAGCGTCCCCCATGCATTCCCACGCGGAGCGTGGGAACGAGAAAAACATCTTCAATTCAAGCCGGATTCCCGCCACATTTCCTTATACACCTTTTCCAAATCCCGTGCAAACCGGGGAGTATCAAACAGCGGTTCTGTCAACCGCTTTTTTGCCAGTTTCTGCCGTAACTCTTCCAGTTGGGAGGGATGCGTCGCCAGACGCACGGCAAGACTTTCGTAGTCTTCCAGGGTCCGGGTAAGCAGTTCCGGCAGTCCCACGGCACGGAGAAGACTGGAGGATACGCGGGAGGCAAAATGCTTTCCTTCCAGTGCAATGAGCGGCAGCCCGGCCCACAGGGCATCGCTGCTGGTGGTATGCCCGTTGACAATACGGGTATCCAGGAAGAGGTCGGCCAGTTGTATCCGGGCCAGATGCTCATCTTTTGGCAGGCTCTCCGCGAATATCAGTCTCTCCGGTTCCACTCCCCTTTGTACGGCCTCATTTCTCAGGTTTTTCTCCCCGCTTCCTTTTCCTTTCAGCAGCCACAGCACACTGTCCGGAACCCGGCGCAGGATATTCATCCAGGTTGTGAACATGAGGGCTTCGATTTTATAGAGCTGGTTGAAAGAGCAGAAGATGAAAGACTGTTCCGGCAGCCCGAAATCTGTTCTTTTCCACTCTTTATCGGAAATGGCCTGGCGGTAATCATTCACCTGATAGGAATGGGGCAGATAAACCAGTTTTTCCGTGAAAAACTGCGCATGTTCCGGGGGTGCCACAATTTTGTCCGCAATTGCATAATCAATAAAATCCGCACCCGTGGTTCCGGGAAATCCGAGATAGGTGGCAACAATGGGAGCAGGGCGCAGCGCGCAGATTTCCAGGCGGTTGTCTTTGGTATGACCTTTCAGATCTATCAGAATATCCACTTTGTCTTCATAAATCCGTTTTGCCGCGTCCGCGTGGTTCAGAGGGCCGATGTCAGTAAACCGGTCCGAATCCTCCATAATTTTTTTTCTGTACCGGGAATTGTCATCCTTACCGTATGAATAACTGTATATTTCAAATGCATCCCGGTTGTGCAGACCGAACAGGCTGAACATGAGATGGGCGGTGGCGTGGTTCTGGAAATCACCGGACAGATAGCCGATCCGGAGGCGGCTTTTTTCCTTTTTGTCAAAAGAAAAATTCAGATTTGCATTTGACACCCTTTTTTTAATATCATCGGCCCAGGATTTTGCAACCGCAAAATTGAGAGCGGAATCATCACAGCGGGTAACACAGGTCAGGGGCTGTTCAGGTGAAATTTCGCCCTTTTTCAAAGCGGACTCCGTCAGACACTCCATATCCGCGGTAAGTTTTTCCAGTCTTTTCCAGTCGCATATCTGCTGCAACTGAAAAATGTGAATGTTGTATGTCTTTGCATGATCCGGTTTTATAGCCAGGGTCTTTTCACAGCATTCCACAGCATCATCCAGTCTGCCCTGCAAATGCAGCACCGTTGCCATATTGTAATAGGCATCGGCAAAATCGGGTTTTATTTCTATGGCTCTTTTGTAACAGATCAGCGCGTCATCATATTTTCCCTGCGCCTGATAGGAAAGCCCCAGATGATTATGGGCTTCAGCATATGCGGGTTTCCGTTCCAACGCCTTTTGATAACAGGATACTGCCTTTTCAAAAAGCCCCTGATCCTGGAATACATTGCCCATATTATTGTAAGCCTCGGCAAAACCGGGAGAGATTTCTGCTGCCTTGCGGAAACAGGAGACAGCCTCATGATATCTTGCCTGCGCCTGAAGAACCAGCCCCAGATTGCTGTAATATCCGGACTCTTTGGGATTCAGCCGGATGGCTTTGCGGATCAGTTTTTCCGCCATATCATGGCGCTTTACCTGATAGGCAATCACTCCGAGCAGGTGCATGGCCTGGGAATGTCTGGGATCCTGACGGAGTATGTTTCTGTATATGACTTCGGCTTTGTTCAGTTCTTCTTTCTGGTGAAAGGCCAGGGCTTTCTGAAATTCCCGGTTCAGATTCGGAGATGTTTTCTCCCCGGTTTTTTCTTTTGCAAAAGTAATTACGGTCCCTGTTTTATCCAGTCGTATTTCACAGGGTTTTTCCCCGGCAAGCCATATTTCCCGCATTTTTTCATAGACTTTTTCCAGATTCTTCACAAATGCCGGGGTATCATACAGGGGGCGGGTCCGGCGGTTTTCTGCGATAGTCTTTCTGAATCCCTCAAGCTCTCCGGGATTGCGGGCCAGTCTGAGGGCAAGGGCCCCGTATTCCTCAGGACTCTTTGTAATAAGCTCCGGCAAACCCATAGTCGTCAGTATGCTCGAAGATACACGGGAGGCAAAATGTTTTCCCTCAAGGGCAATCACAGGAACACCTGCCCAGAGTGCATCACTGGTGGTGGTATGCCCGTTGACAATACGGGTATCCAGGGCAAGGTCTGCCAGTTTCATGCGTTTCAGATGCTCGTTTTTTAAAATGGGCGCGGCAAAAATAAGTCTTCTTGCACTGATGCCCCTTTTTTTGGCCTCTGCTTTCAGATTTTTATCCACGGTTTCATTTCTGTGAAGCAGCCACAGAACACTGTCGGGAACCTGATGCAGAATCTTCATCCATACATCGAACATAAGCGGATCGATTTTATAGGATATATTAAAGGAGCAGAATACAAAACTGTGTTCCGGCAGGCCGAAATCCGCCCGTGTCCATTCTCTTTGGGAAATTTCCTGTTTATGATCGTTTACCTGATAGCAGTGGGGCATATAAACCAGATTTTCCCGGTAGTATTTCCGATGTTCCTCCGGTGTGACAATGCTGTCGGTAATCATGTAATCAAAAAAACCGGCCCCGCTTGTGCCGGGAAAACCGAGATATGTCAGCTGCACAGGCGCGGGACGCAGCGCGCAGATTTCCAGGCGGTTGTCCGTGGTATGGCCTTTGAGATCAATGAGAATATCCACTCCGTCTTCATATATAATCTTTGCGGCCTCCCCATCGCCCATACCGCGAAGGTCGCGGAAGCGGTCGCTGTCCTCTGCAATCCGTTTCCGGTAATGCGATTCATCCTCCTTACCATAAGAATATGAATATACATTGAATTTTTTTCTGTCATGCAGACCGAACATACTGAGAACCAGATGGGCCGTGGGATGATTGTGAAAATCATTGGAAAGATAACCGAGCGTAATTTTTTCTTTGGGAATCCGCTGAAATGTGAATGAAAGATTTTTATTACGCACGGAATTTTCAATATAATCACTCCATGCCCTTGCCACCCTGTCATTTAAGGCAGCATCATCATGCCGGGTGATGTTTTCAAAGGGGGTTTCCGCGGGCCTTTGCCCTTTTTCCAGGGACTCTTTTGTAAAACGGTCCAGTTTCCGCGCGGCAGTGTCAAGAGTCTGCCATTCACACAGATGCTGCAGCTGGTGGACCAGACTGCTGCATGATTTGTCATAATCCGGCTTTAGTTCCAGTGCTTTTTTATAATTTTCAACAGCATTGTCCAGATCGCCCTTTTCTTTATAGGCAAATCCCAGATTGTAATATGCCTGGGGATAATCCGGATCAATTTTCAATGCCTCCCGGTAACAGGAAACCGCTTTGTCAAGTTCTCCCTGATCTTTTAAAATATTGCCCATATTGTTATGGGCTTCGGGTGCATGGGGCTTGAGTTCCAGCACCTTCTGATAACATTGGGCGGCCTTGTCTTTTCTGCCCATGTCTTTCCAGGTATTGCCCATATTATTATAGGCATCCGCGTAATCCGGCTGTATTTCAAGGGCCTTTTGAAAAAATGAAAGTGCCTCTTCATATTTTTTTTGGTAAAGCCGGATATTGCCCATCTGAAAATGCGCTTCCGCATAATCCGGCCTGATTTCCAAAGCCTTCCCATAAGCAGAAAGGGCCTCTTCCGCTTTGCCTGTGCTTTGCAGCACAACACCGAGATTGGTATGAAAAACCGGATTTTCCGGAAAGGCATGAATGGCCGCACGGATCAGATCCAGCGCGTCATCATGTTTTCCCCTCTGATAGGAAATCAGCCCCAGCAGGTGCAGGGCATCCGGATGTTCCGGATATTTATTGAGTATTGTTTTATATATTTTCTCCGCATCCGTCAGTTTGCCGGACTGGTGAAAAGAGATTGCCCGGTGCAGCCGTTTTTCCAGCAAAGATACGGTTTGCCTGGAAACGGTCCTGTTTTTCGGCGATCTTTTACGCTGCTTCTGTTTTTTATTTTTTTTATTGCTCATATGATTATATCTGTTTGTGATTATATTTGCCCGGATTCATTGGATGCCATTGGTCTGATTTTCTCTTCAGAATATCAGACTTTCAGCAGATCGAAAAGTTTTCCCCGGATACGGCTTTACGGCTGTCCCGGAGTGCAGAAACTGTATTTTTACACGGCAGCATCTCCCGGCTGACCCATGCAGAAATACAATTTTTGCACTCCTCCGAAAACTTTCCGATCTGCTGACTTTGCGTAAACGCTCCCGGTCTGCTCAAAAAATCTCTTTCACCCGAATACTGCGGGGCACCTCTCCTTTTGCAAAAATATCCCACATCTCTTTATAGGCATTTTCCATATTCCGCACAAAACGGGGGGTGTCAAACAAAGGGTATTTCAAACGGTTTTCCGAAAGTTTCTGCCTTACTGCTTCCAGTTCATCCGGATTTTCCGCCAGTCTTACGGCCAGATCCCCATATTCTTTCAGACTGTCCGTAATCAGTTCCGGCAGCCCGACTGCCGTAAGAATGCTTGCCGAAACCCGGGCCGGAAAATGGGCCCCCCGCAAAGTAATCAGGGGAACACCTGCCCAGAGTGCATCACTGCTTGTGGTATGCCCGTTGTATATCCGTGTATCCAGAATCAGATCCGCCAGTTTCTGCCGTGCCAGATGCTTCTGCTTGGGCAGTCTTTGGGAAAAAATCAGCCTTTTTGCATCTATCCCCCTTGAAACCGCCTCGTTTAGCAGATTTTTCCGGACAGCCTCCCCGCCTTCCAGCAGCCATAAAATACTTTGGGGAACCCTGCGGAGTATATTCATCCATACATCAAAGATCACAGGTTCTATCTTATATGCCTGATTAAAAGAGCAAAAAATGAAAACATCTGCCGGAAGCCCGAAATCGGCCCTTGTATATTCAATACCGGCAATTGCCTGCCGATGGTCATTCACCTGATAACAGTGGGGAAGCCACACCGGCTGCTCACTATAAAAAGGGATTTTGCTCTCAGGTGTTACAATTCTGTCCGTAATGATGTAATCCATATATTTCGCGCCTGTTGTTCCCGGATATCCCAGATAGCTGACCTGTATGGGTGCGGGACGCAATGCACATATCTCCAGGCGTGAATCCGTTGTATATCCCATTAATTCGACCAGTATGTCAACCCTGTCTTCATAAATCTTTTTTGCAGCCGCATCATGGGGCATATAACGGATATCAATAAAACGGTCGCAATCGGCTTTGATCTTTTTTCTGTAAGAGCTTTTATCCTCTTTGCCGTAAGAATAGCAGAATATTTCAAATTCCTCCCGATTGTGCAGCCCGAACAGGGAACGCATGAGATGGGCCACGGGATGATTGCGGAAATCATTGGAAAGATAGCCGATAATCAGTTTTGACTTTGCCTTTCCTCTGTTTTCAAATGAAAAATTCTGCCGCAGACCGGCTGCGTTTTTCTCCATCTCTTTGGCCCATATCCCGGCCACCCTGAAATTGTTTTCCGCGCTCTCCTGTCTGGAAATATTCATAAAAGGGGTTTCCGCAGGTTTTTTCCCTGCTTTCAGTGCCGTCTCTGTCAGCGCATCCATGCGGTTTTTCATGGATGCAAGCCTTTTCCAGTCGCAGACATGCTGGGACTGGTGAAAAAGACCTGCATAGGCATCACTGCTGTCCGGATCAATACGGAGAATATTTTCATAACATTCTATGGCCGCTTCCAGTTCCCGTTTCTCCTGATGGACAAGACCCATTGACATATAGGACTGAATCTGGTGGGGATTGATTTCCAGACTTTTCTGATAAGAGGATACGGCATCTTCTGATTTGCCCATATCCTGATATGTATTGCCCATATTGTTGTATGCATCTGTATAATCCGGCCGTAATTCCAGGGATTTCTGAAAATATTCCAGGGCCTCTTCATATTTTCTCTGTGCGCGGCAGACATTGCCCAGATTATTATATACTTCGGGATAATCGGGTTTCAGTGATATGGCTTTGTGATAGGCGGCAAGGGCCTCGTCAAATTTGCGCTGCTGCCGCAGAATCAGCCCCATATTATTGTACACTTCCGCATAGTCCGGTTTTAATTCCAGGGATTTCCGGTAACATGCCAGGGCTTTTTCCGGCTCTTTCATCTCCTGATATACCACCCCCATATTATTGCGGACTTCCGCATATTCCGGCTTCAGTGCAAGGGATTTTTTATAGTGAAGCACTGCTTTTTCCGGCTCCCCCATAGCCCGGAAGGTATTGCCCATATTATTATATACTTCGGCATAATCCGCCTGTAACTCCAGCGCCTTCTGATAATATGCCAGGGCTTTTCCGTTTTCCCCCATATCCTGAAAGACCACTCCCAGATTATTACAGACTTCGGCATAATCCGGCTTTTGTTCCAGTACTTTTTCATAACATTCCGCGGCCTCTTTTGCCCTGCCCAGCCCCCGCAGAATATTACCGAGATTGTAACGGGCCTCCAGATAATCCGGTTTGAGTTCCAGGGCTTTCCGGAATGCCTCTGCCGCTTTTTCTCCTTTCCCAAGCTTTTGGAAAGAGGCTGCCAGGTTGCTGTAATAAAGGGGATTGCCCGGAAAATGGCGGATGGCTTTTTCTATCAGATCTGCGGCTAAATCGGCCCGGTCCCTCTGGTGGGCAATGACACCGGAAAGATGAAGCGCGTCCGGATGCTCCGGATGGACAGAAAGAACTTTCTGATACACGGCATGGGCCTTTTCCAGTTCTCCCTGCCGATGGTACAGAACGGCCTTTTCCAACTCTTTCTGAAGTTCCGGTACAGGAAGGGGGGATTTTGGGACCGGCCGCGGTTCCTGAGGGGCTGCGGGTATCTGCCCTGATTCGGATATTTGCATCTGTACCGGCTTTTCCCCTTTCAGAAAAATTTCCCACATTTTCCGGTATGCGGCTTCCAGCGCGGCAACAAATCGCCGGGTATTGAAAAGCGGTTCCCTCAGACGGTTTTCCGCGAGTTTTTCTTTGATTTCTGCAAGCTCACGGGGATTCTGAGCAAAGCGGACAGCCATTTCCTCATAATCTTTTATATCATAGGTAATGAGTTCGGGCAGTCCCACGGCATGGAGAAGACTGGATGAAACCCGTGAGGCAAAATGACTTCCTTCCAGAGTGATAAGCGGCAGACCGGCCCAGAGGGCATCGCTGGTCGTGGTGTGACCGTTGATAATCCTTGTATCCAGTGCCAGATCGGCCAGGCGGTGCCGGGCCAGATGCTCATCTTTTATCATAATATCCGCAAAAACAAGGCGTTCCGGATCAATTCCCCTGGCCGCGGCTTCTTTTTTCAGATTTTTCTGCACCAGGCTGTTTTTCTGCAAAAGCCACAAAACACTTCCCGGAACCCGGCGCAGGATATTCATCCATACATCGAACATGACCGGTTCGAGTTTGTAATTATTGTTAAAGGAGCAGAAAACAAAAGCCGTTTCCGGCAGACCGAAATCAGAACGATGCATCACTTTGGAAGAGATGGGCTGTTTATCATCATTAACCTGATAGCAGCAGGGCATATATACGAATTTTTCGCTGAACCAGGGCGCGTGATGCGGGGGACTGACAATTTTATCCGTAATCACATAATCAAAATAAGCGGCCCCCGTGGTACCGGGATACGCCAGATAAGAAACCTGCACGGGTGCGGGACAAAGGGAAGGCACCCGCAGCAGGGTATTATTATCTCCGGTATAACCGATGAGATCCACCAGAATATGGATATTGTCATCATAAATCCTTTGGGCCGCCGCGGGGTGACTCATTCCCCGGAGTTCGGTAAACCTGTCGCAGCTTTGCAGGATGCTGTCTTTATAATGCGTACCGTCCTCTTTGCCGTAAGCATAGCAGTACACTTCAAACAGATCCCGCCTGTGCATGGCAAAAAGACCGAGCATGAGATGGGCCGTGGGATGGTTGTGAAATCCGTTGGAAAGATAGCCGATTCTTATTTTCTTCTCCGGAAAATTTCTGTATCTCTCAAAAGGAAAGCGGAGAGGGACCGTATTGCGCATATGTTTCTGCACATGGGCGGCCCAGGAGGCGGCCACTTCAAAATTGTATGCCGGATCCGCATGACGCAGAATATTCATAAAAGGAGTTTCCACCGGTTTTCGGCCCTGTGCAAGGGCATTTTTTGTAAACCTGTCAATCCCCCCGGAAAGTTCCCGGATTCTCTGCCAGTCACAGGCATGATGGGACTGGAAAACAAGATTGCAGTATGCCTCTTCATAATCAGGTTTTACATCCAGTGCCTTCTGATAACAGTCCAGTGCCGCTTCAATCTCCTTTTTTCTTACATAGGCCAGTCCCATATTATAATAGGCCTCAGGATGGTTCGGATTCAGTGCAACAGCTTTCTGATACGCGGCAATGGCATCATCCACCCGGTTCAGTCCCTTGAGAACCGCACCGAGATTGCTGAAAAAAACCGGGTTGGCGGGCTGCTGCGCTATGGCCCTGCGGATGAGATTTTCCGCTTTTTCATTATCACCCGAAGCATGGGCAACAAGCCCGGAAAGATGAAGTGCATCCGGATGAGCGGGGTTCTGTTCCAGAATCCGCTGATACATCAGATCCGCTGCCTGTATCTGCCCGCTCCGGTGAAGACCGACAGCTTTTGTAAGCTCCTCCTGGAAAAAGGGTGCCGGGGGACGGGTGCCGGGTGCCGGGGACTGGGTTCCGGGGGCAGGGGGACGGGGGACGGGGGCAGGGGGACGGGGGACGGGTTCCGGGAGCCGGGTTCCGGGGGCCGGAGAGTCCTGCCTCCTGCCTCCTGACTCCTGACTCCTGCCTCCTGATTCCTGACTCCTGAATCCTGTTTCCCGGATTTCCATCTGTCCCGGTTTTTCCCCGGCCAGATAAATTTGCCAGATCTGCGCATATGCCTCTTCAAGGTTTCTGACAAAACGGCCGGTGTCAAACAGGGGGCAGGATTTGCAGTTTTCCGCCAGCTTCTTTTTGATATTCTCAAGTTCTGCGGGATTTTCCCACAGCCGGAGAACAAGTTTTTCATATTCCGCCGAAGACCGGGTAATGAGTTCAGGCAGTCCCACTGCATTGAGAAGACTGGCCGATACTCTGGAAGCAAAATGGGAGCCTTCAAGCGTTACGACCGGAAGCCCGGCCCAGAGGGCATCGCTGGTGGTGGTATGACCGTTGACAATTCTTGTATCCAGGGCAAGGTCTGCAAGGCGGTGCCGGGCCAGATGCTCATCTTTGGGCATACTTTGGGCAAAGATAATTCTTTCAGGATTTACACCTCTTGCCCCGGCCTCTTTGAGAATATTCTGCTGCGCGGATGCACTGCCCCTGAAAAGCCACAGCACACTGCCGGGAATTTTCCGGAGAATCCGCATCCAGATGTCAAACATCAGGGGTTCTGTTTTATACAACTGGTTAAATGAACAGAGTACAAAAGAAGAGTCCGGCAGACCGAAATCAGCTCTTTTCATCGCTTTGGCCGAAATGGGCTGTACATGGTCATTTACCTGGTAAGTGTGGGGCATGTAAACAAATTTTTCACTGAAAAAAGGGGCATGGGATTCCGGGCTGACCACCCTGTCCGTAATGATATAATCAATAAAATCCGCCCCGGTCGTTCCCGGATATCCGAGATAACTCACCTGCACCGGGGCCGGGCGCAGTGCGCAGATTTCCAGTCGGTTTCCTTTGGTGTATCCTTTGAGTTCAATGAGAATATCCACCTGATCCCGGAAGATGCACTGTGCTGCTTCTGCATGATTCATGGCATAAATATCAACAAATCTGTCACAGTCTTTTTCTATCTGCTTTCTGTAATGACTCCCGTCATCCTTTCCGTAGGAATAGGCGTATATTTCAAAACGATTCCTGTTATGAAGTCCGAAAAATGTCCGCATCAGATGGGCTGTTGCATGGTTGTGGAAATCATTGGAAAGATAGGCTATGGTAATTTTATCCTTACGCGCCCGGCTGTTTTTATCAAAAGAAAAATTGCCGCGCTGCCCTTCCATGCGCCGGGACACAGCATCGCTCCAGGATTTTGCCACAGCATAATTATGCGCGGGATCCGGGCGCATCATCATGCTCATAAAGGGCATCTCCTCTGTCTCCCTGCCATCTTCAAGGGCTTTTCGGGTCAGTCTGTCAAGTCCGGGCATCAGATTTTGTATCTCATCCCACGCGCACGCGTGCTGCAGCTGGAAGATAAGACTGGAATAGGCTCTGGAATGTTCCGGATCAATGGCAAGTGCCTTTTTGTAATATCTGACAGCCTCATCTGTTTTCTTGACAGACTGAAAGAGGTTCCCCATATTATTAAAGGTTTCCGCATAATCCGGACGAAGCTTCGCTGCTTTCCGGTAACAGGCCAGGGCTTCTTCTTTTTTATCCTGCTCGTTTAAGGTAATACCGAGATTGTTGAGGGTTTCCACCAGTTCCGGTTTGAGTTCCAAAGCCTTCCGGTACGCTGCCACGGCCTGTGCAAAGCGTCCCTGATCCTTGTAGATATTGGCCAGATTATTATAGGCTTCCGCATAATCCGGCTTTAATTCCAATGCCTTCTGATAACATGAAACTGCTTCCGGCAGATTTTTCCGCCCCTGAAAAAGATTGCCCATATTATTGTAGGCCTGGGGATAATCCGGTTTCAGTTCCACAGCCTTACGGTAATGGACCAGGGCCTCTTCCGGTTTTTCATGCTGTATTGCATTGCCGAGATTATGATAGGCTTCGGCATACCCGGGTTTTATATGAATCGCTTTCTGATAATATGACAGGGCTTCATCTGTATCCCCCTTATTTTTGGACACATTGCCGAGATTATAATAGGCTTCGGCATTTTCCGGACTGATGTCAAGCACTTTATGATAACATACCGCGGCCCTGTCCCAATCCCCCTGCCCCTGCACCGCAGCACCGAGATTGCTGTAAAACACGGGATTGCCGGGCACCCTTTCAATTGCCTTTTCTATCATGGCAACAGCCTTATCATGTTCACCCTGCTGGTGGGCTGCCACACCCGAAAGATGCAGGGCATCCGGATGGTCCGGTATCCGCCGGAGTATTTCCTGATAAATCTCATCGGCTTCTTCTATTCTGCCGGCCTCATGCAGGCGCAGTGCTTTCTGTATCTCACCGGATATGTTAAATTTCCGGTTTTCATCGGGTTTTTCAGGGACAATATTACTGTTCACGGTATTCTCTCTTATCTCAATTATATCCGGTCTTCTGCCTTCCCGGAAATTTTTGTAAACCTGCCTGTACGCCTCTTCCAGATTGGCAACAAAGCGGTGCGTATCAAAAAGGGATTCTGTCCTGCGGTTTTGCCAAAGTTTTTCTTTTACAACTTTTAATTTCTCGGAGTCAAGGGCAAGTCGGATGGCAAGCGATTTGTATTCTTTGAGATTTTCTGTAATCAGTTCGGAAAGACCGACTGCCCTGAGTATGCTTTCGGATACGCGGGATGCAAAATGACTGCCTTTCACAGTTATGACCGGAACCCCGGCCCAGAGGGCATCGCTACTGGTCGTATGACCGTTGACGATTCGGGTATCCAGGGCAAGGTCTGCAAGGCGGTGTCTTGCCAGATGTTCTTTTTTTTCAATTCGTTTGGAAAATACAAGGCGCTCCGGGGATATGCCCCTTTTTTCAGCCTCCCGCTTCAGATTTTTCTCTGCGCTTTCATTTTCCCAAACAAGCCACAGCACACTGCCCGGAACTTCCTGCAAAATTTCTGTCCATATGCCGAACATCAGCGGTTCGATTTTGAAATTCTGATTAAAAGAGCAGAACACAAAGCCCTTTTCCGGCAGACCGAAATCCGCCCTCCGGTATGTTTTCCCCGATACAGGCTGGCGGCTGTCATTGACCTGGTAGCAGTCCGGCATATAAATAAAGGATTCACTGAAATGGGCACGGTGTTCCGGGGGGCTGACAATCCGGTCTGTGATCATATAATCCAAAAAATCCGCGCCCGAAGTTCCCGGAAATCCGAGATAGGTGATTTGCACGGGTGCAGGGCGCAATGCGCAGATCCCGATCCGGTTGTTTTTGGTATGCCCTTTCAGATCAAGCAGGATGTCCACTTTATCCGCATAGATCTGTTTCGCAGCTTCAATATGGCCAAGGGAGGAAATATCTGTAAATTTATCGCTGTCCTGTTCAATTTTTTTCCGGTAATCACTGCCGTCATCCCCGCCGTAGGAATAGCAGTAAATTTCAAACTCATCCCGATTGTGAAGCCCGAAAAGCGTCCGCATGAGGTGGGCGGTGGCATGGTTGTGAAAATCATTGGAAAGATAGCCGATGATAATTTTGGAACGGTTCCGGAACCGCTCCTCCGGGAAGGGAAAAGAGAGTTGAAAAACTGCCATCTGCCGCGCAATGCCCATGCTCCACGCTTTGGAAACCGCATAATTGCGCGCGGGATCCGCACTCCGGGTCAGGCATTCAAAGGGAGTCTCCGCGGGTGTCCGCCCCGATGCCAGGGCCTTTTCCGTCATGGCATTGAAAACCGGAAGCTGTTTTTCCAATTTTTCCCAGTCACAGTTATGCTGCAGAAGGTGAAGCATTGTTCCGTACGGTTCCGCATAATCCGCTTTTAAGGCCAGGGCTTTTTCATAGCAGACGATGGCCTCCCCGCTTCTGCCGCTGTCTTTAAACACGTTCCCCATATTATAACAGGCTTCGGCAAAATCAGGCTTTAATTCCAGTGCCTTCCGGTATGCAGTCAGTGCTTCATCAAACCTGCCGAGATTATGGAGTGCAAGCCCCATATTGCTGTAGTATGCGGATTTCCCCGGATTTATAGCAACAGCATTCTGTATAAAACGGACAGCTTTGCGATCATCTCCCAACTGATGGGCAATCACACCCGAAAGGTGCAGGGCATCCGGATATCGGGAATTTATCTCAAGTATCCGATTGTAAATATCCTCTGCTTTGTGCAACTGCCCTTCCCGGTGGTAACGGAGTCCTTCGTTGAGCAGTTTTGCAAGTTCAGCAGATTGTTTTTTGTTTTGTTCTTTTTCCATATCGCCGATTGTTTATCCGGGCATCAAAAATCTTATCGTGCGCCGCAAATGACGCAAATGAGACGCAAATGAAATGATACTTAAAATTGTATAGTATAGCAGGCAGGGTGCCTTAGGCGACAGCCCTAACGCACCGGAATCTGTAACTTACGGTGCGTTACGCTTCGCTAACGCACCTGGGGTGACAGATTTTCATATAAACCGCCATGATATGCAGTCACAGCGAAACATAAAAGCTGCGCGGAGTGCGAAAATTAAGGCGGAGGCCGGTTTTTCGCAGACACTTTCATATAAACCGCCAATGAACCCTGACTCACAGCGAAACATAAAAGCTGCGCGGAGTGCGAAAATGAAGGCGGAGGCCGGTTTTTCGCAGACACTTTCATATAAACGGTCATGATATGCATTCACAGCGAAACATAAAAGCTGCGCGGAGTGCGAAAATGAAGGCGGAGGCCGGTTTTCCGCAAACACTTTCATATAAACCGCCAATGAACCCTGACTCACAACGAAACATGAAAATACACCGCAGAGACGCACACCGCAGAGACGCACACCGCAGAGACGCACACCGCAGAGACGCACACCGCAGAGACGCACACCGCAGAGACGCACACCGCAGAGACGCACACCGTGCGTCTCTACAGGGGACTTTCATATAAACCGACATGAGTTATCACTCACAACGAAACATGAAAGCTGCGCGGAGTGCGAAAATTAAGGCGGAGGCCGGTTTTTCGCAAACACTTTCATATAAAACGGTCATGATATGCATTCACAGCGAAACATGAAAATGAAAAAATGTTACATGCTGTAATAATTAAACATTCAAAATTTTCATGTAAAATTAAAATGATATTAATATCAATTCATCTGCGATGGCCTATAGTTTGTTTTGAATTTCCCTGACAAAATCCCTGAAATCCCCGATACCTTACCGAAGATTTTTTAAAAATATCCGATCTTCAAGTCTCCAATAATGATGAACAGGCATATTTCTAAATGCAACTTCATCAGGACTGTCCGGCAAACGACCCTGATTTTCGCTCATATTCCGATTTTTTTGGGAAAATCCGGTACAAGTTCAGAAAATTTCATCTGCTTATCCGGCCTGTAAAAAAACATATTGCCGTTCTGGTCGCATATCCAGACTTCCAATGCCCCGGTTTCAAAATACAGTCTGCGCTTTGTCCGCATTTCATCATCCGTATTTGATTCGGAAAGCACCTCTACACAGATTTCCGGTGCAATGGGAGCATCGAATTCATGCAGAATCAGTTTCAGTCGTTCCGGGGATATCCATGCCACATCCGCAACTTTGGTTCCTTTCCCTGTTCTGACCGCACATTCAGACAGTATCTCCCCTTTTTCCAGGAAAGAGATCAGCAGATTTCCGATTTTGCCTGAATACAATGAATGCAGAATACTTACCGGTGACATAACAATCTGTCCTGTCTCGTTGAGTTCAATTCTGAAAGGCAGATCTTTCAGACTGGGATGTTTGCATACCTCCTGCCAATCCATAATGAATTCCCTTTAAACCCCGAAGGCGTGTAATAATGATAGAAATCTGATTTCTGATAACATGAACCCCGAAGGAGTGAAATGATAATGTCATCCCCAATGCCGTTTCTGTAAGCAGAAAATTCCCCTCCCCCGGTGGGGCAATGCTGTTGCCTTAAAAAAACTCCCTCCCCCTGCCCCTCCCTCAGGGAAGAGGAGACCTTATCAACGGATTTGACCCACTACCCATTTTTTCTATAGATTTTCAGAAAAATAATTACAGTTCTTTAAAATGGTTTTCGGCATAATTTCAGATAGATAAAAACACCATTTTATGCAATTAATTATCTGAAAAACTATATAATCATATCAATCCTTCGGATTTTTCTATCGGACATCTATCCTGCGGGGGGACTGACCTGCCTTGAAAATCTCCCACATGGCCGTATATGCCCCTTCCAGGTTCCGGACAAAGCGGGGGGTGTCAAACAGAGCTTCCTTCAGGCGGTTTTCTGCAAGTTTCTCCCGGATATGTTTCAGTTCTTCCCTGTCGGCAGACAGGCGCACCGCCAGGTCCTCATACTCCGCAGCACTGCGGCAAATCAGTTCCGGCAGTCCCACCGCGGTCAGTATGCTGGCCGAGACACGGGAGGCAAAATGAGTCCCCAGTACCGTGATGACCGGAAGCCCGGCCCACAAGGCATCGCTGGTGGTGGTGTGACCGTTGACCAGCAGGGTGTCCAGGGCCAGATCCGCATAGGAAATCCGCTTGAGGTGTTCGGCTTTGGCCAGTCTTTGGCCGAAAATCAGCCGTTCCTTCCGCACACCCCGTTTTTCTGCTTCCCGCAGCAGATTTTCCCTGGCCATTTTTTTGCTTTCCAGCAGCCAGAGAAGGCTGTCCGGGACTTTTTTCAGGATATTCATCCAACTGCCGAATACCCGCGGCTCAATCTTGTAATTCTGGTTAAAGGAAGAAAAGATAAAGACATCATCCGGCAGTCCCAGTTCCTCTTTGCTCCGTTCTTTTTCCGAAAGCGGCTGGCAATGGTCGTTGATCTGATAACACCGGGGCATATACACGGGTTTTTCACTGTAATACGGTAAATCCTCTTCCGGGCTTACCATACGGTCCGTGATAATATAATCCATGAAATCCGCTCCCGTGCTTCCGGGATAGCCCAGCCAGGTGACCTGCACCGGAGCCGGGCGCAGGGCAAAGATTTCCAGCCGGGTTCCGGCCGTATGCCCCATAAGGTCAATGAGAATATCCACCCGGTCTTCATATATCCGTGTTGCCGCATCCGCATGACTCATCCCGCGGATGTCGGTGAAGCGGTCGCAGTCTTCCCGGATTTTCTGCCGGTAATGGCTTCCGTCATCCTTGCCGTTGGAATAGCAGAATATATCAAACTGTTCCCGCGAATGCAGCCGGAACAGGCCCCGGATCAGATGGGCCACGGGATGGTCCCGGAAGTCGTTGGAAACATAGCCGATTCTTATTTTTCCTTCTGCTTTTTTTCTTCCTTCAAAAGAAAAACCGGTTTGAAAATCCGACACGGCTTTTGCCGCTGCCGTACTCCATGCTTTGGCAATTTCAAAATTCAGAGAAGAATCATCGCATCTGGTGATATTTTCAAAAACCCTTTCAGCAGGCCGGATGCCTTTTCCCAATGCATCTTTGGTCAGCAGATCAAGTTTTGCTGTCAGGCGCGCATATTCATCCCACGCGCAAATCTGCTGTAACTGGTGGGAAAGATAACTGAGAGCTTCGGCTTTGTCCGGATCTTTTTCCAATGCCTGACGGTAGCAGCGGATGGCCTGCTCCGTATCTCTCTGTTCCTGAAAAGTGATTCCCAGGTTAATATATGCATCCGGGTCCCGGGGTTTCAGGGCAATGCTTTTCCGGTAACAGACCGCCGCTTCCTGAAGATTCCCGGTTTCTTTGTATACATTGCCCAGATTGTTGTATGCCTCGGCATAATCCGGTTTCAGATCCACGGATTTCTGATACGCGGAAACCGCTTCCGAAAAGCGCCCCATCTCTTTAAAGATAATCCCCATATTATTATATACTTCGGGATAGTTCGATTTTATCTCCAGGGCCTTATGATAAAAAGACAGCGCTTTATTGGGTCGGCCCGAATGGGCATAGGCAAGTCCCATATTATGCCAGGCTTCGGCATAGTCAGGTCTTCGTTCCACGGCTTTGCTGTAAAAAGAAATGGCAGATTCAATATCCCCCTGATCTTTATATGTAATGCCCAGATTATTATATGCTTCGGCATAATCGGGTTTCAGTGCAACTGCATTACGGTAACAGGCAATGGCCTGTTCCGCTTTCCCGCTGCCTTTGAATGCTGCGGCAAGATTGTTGTAATACAGGGCATTTTGGGGATTTATATTTACCGCCCTGCCGATCAGATGGATGGCAGCATCATTTTTCCCCACCTGAAAGGCAATCACCCCCAGCAGATGAAGCGCGTCCGCATGGTCGGGAACGATGGCAAGAATTTTTCTGTAACAGACTTCCGCTTCCGCGAGTTTTCCTGCCTGATGATACTGCATGGCGGTATGAAACAGTTGTTCCGGAGTTTCCAAAACAAATATATCCTTATATCATTCTGTTTTTATTTAACTGTATAGAAAATTATAAAATCATCTGTTCAAAGACCTCCGGGGTTTTGGAAACCCCGGAGGTCTTGAATCCGCTTTTCAGAATATCTTCGGTTTGAAATTTTTCCTGTTCAGCAGGGCGGCCCCTCCGTCGGCTGTCTGTGTCAGCACATACAGCCCGGATTTCTCCGCGTAACGCCCCACCTCATCTTTGACCACAAGAGCGCCGATGCCGCCCGACAGGCGGAAGTTCCGGTATTCCGGAAAGACCGTTCGGAAGTTCGGAAGTTTTTTGCGGATAAAACTGTCCACCATTCTGGCAGAGAGTTTGTTTTTCACCTCAATCACCAGCACATCCTCACCGTCCGAGGCCACAATATCGTATTCGGCTGTTCCCTTTTTCTTCAGATTCCGGATCACCGTGGCAAAACTTTTCCCTTTCGGTAAAAACAGGTGTTTCACATTCCGGTAGAACAGTTCTTCCGCCACTTCGCCCTGCACAAGCCCCAGTTCCCCAAGCTGCCTGCCAACATCGTCCAGTTTTATTATGGTCTGCTGCAACAGTCTTTCGGTTCTGTTCTGCTGTTCATCCGTCTTTTTCTGGGATTCCCGGAGTTCCCCGATCTGCCTGTCCGTTTTTTCCTGGGATTCACGGAGCGTCTCTATCCCCCGAATCAGGTTATCCAGATTTTTTTCTATGCGATCCAGACGCGGTGTCTGCTGATTTTCCATATTATCCCCCCTTATTTATCATAACTCGTGAGTCATAAATTTCCCCGTAAGTATCTGAAGTTACGGAATCCCCCCTTTTCCAAAGGGGGACTTTCATCAAAATTTATGACTGTCAAGTTATCATAATGTAACACCCTGAAAATCTTTTTTCAAGCGGGAACAGCAGCAATGCCATTACCTTAAGGGCGGAGGAGTGCTGAACTTACAGTTTAGCATGTCTTTTTCTTAATAATTTCAGCCTGCCAAACTGTAAGTTCAGCACTCCTCCGCCCTTAAGCCAACAGCATTGCCCACCGGGGGAGGGGGATTTTTGGCTTAACGTAATGGCATTGGTCCGGAACGCGGAAACGGGTTCAAATCGGAAATCAGAAAAAATACCTCAACCGCGTTATCAGACCTTCCTTTACCCGGATGGCCGACGGGTCCTTCCCCGCCAGAAATGTTTTCCACATCGCCTCATATGCTGTTTCCAGATTCATTACAAAACGGGGAGTATCGAACAGCGGTTTTTTCAGACGGTTTTTTGCCAGTTTTTTCCGGAGTTCATCCAGTTTTTCCGGATAATTGGCCAGACGCAGGGCAATCTGTTCATATTCTTCGCATGTACGGGCAATGAGTTCCGGCAGTCCCACTGCGGTAAGGATACTTGCGGAAACCTTTGATGCAAAATGCTTCCCCTTGAGGGTGACAACCGGAATTCCGGCCCATAAGGCATCACTTGTTGTGGTATGACCGTTGACAAGACGGGTATCCAATGCAATATCCGTCAGTCTGTAACGCGCCAGATGCTCATCTTTGGGCATATGATCCGCAAAAAAGAGCCTGTCCGGTGCCACATGTCTTGCTGCTGCCTCTTTCCGAAGTTTTTCCCTGGTATTATTGCCGGAAACCATCAGCCAGAGAACACTTTTGGGAACTTTTTTAAGAATACTCATCCAGACATCAAATATCAGCGGTTCGATTTTATAGGACTGGTTAAAGGAGCAGAATACAAAACTCTTTTCCGGCAGTCCGAAATCGGTTCTTGTCCGTTTTTTTTCCGCAATCTCCTGTCTGTAATCATTTGCCTGATAGCAGTGGGGCATCCGCACCAGTTTTTCACTGAAATAGGCATCATGATTTTCAGGTGTTACAATGCTGTCGGAAATAAAATAATCCAGAAAATCCGCGCCGGTGGTTCCGGGAAAGCCGAGATATGTAACCTGAACAGGCGCAGGACGGAGCGCGCAGATACTCAGACGGTTGCTTTTGGTATATCCTTTCAGTTCCACAAGAATATCCACCTGATCCTCATTTATCTTTTTTGCAGCATCCCCATGACTCAGTTTCCGGATATCAAAAAATCCGTCGCTGTCTTCTGCTATTTTTTTCCGGAAAGCACTTCCGTCATCCTCTCCGTATGAATAGGAGTAGATGGTAAACCGCTTCCGTTTGTGCAGGCCGAAAATACTCCGCAGCAGATGTGCGGTGGCATGGTTATGAAAATCGTTGGAAAGATATCCGATTATCAGTTTTTCTTTTGCCTTTCTTCTGTCGTCAAATGAAAAACGGATATGGAGATTTTTCATATTGGAAGCTATATCGTCTGCCCATGCCTTTGCAACAGCGAGATTGCGCCGGGGATTATCATGCCGTGTCAGGTTCTCAAAGGGTCTTTCCACCGGTTTTTTCCCGGCTTTGAGCGCATCATCTGTAAGTTTTTCCAGTTTGGGAAGAAGTTTTTCCAGCTCTTCCCATTCACAGGCATACTGCAGCTGGTGTGCCAGACGGTAATATGCCTCATCATAATCCGGACAGAGTTCAAGCGCCTTTCTGAAACACAAAAGGGCCTCTTCGGGCCTGCCCTGATATTTTACAATGCTCCCGAGATTCTGATATGCCTCTGCATAATCCGGTTTTATTTCAATCGCTTTCTTACAGTATAAAAGAGATTCCCTAAGATTTCCCTGACTTCTAAGTACCAGACTGAGATTGTAACAGGCAACATGATCCGGGCTGATCTCTATTGATTTCCGGTA
>JAABRU010000064.1 GCA_011390755.1 Desulfobacteraceae bacterium
GTATTTCTGCACCGCTGAACATGGGTAAAACGGAGCGTTTTCTGCCGGGCATTCATGCAAAAATACAATTTCTGCACTCCGGGAACCGTTCTGAAACCGGTCGGCGGAAAACTTTTCGATCTACTGACAGTGCGGGAACTTATTTGTTGGGACCGGTATTATCCGGAAAAAAAGCCGAGCGGAACTGCTCCGGAATCCCGGCAACTTTATTTTTTCCGTAATCAAAGAAAACTATGCCGGTTTTTGCACGCGCGACTTCTTTACCTGTCTCCTGACTGCTCAGTTTGTAATAAACATCAAATCCGTAGGCGTTCGGTTCTCTCACGGCCATTTCCACTGTCAGAATATCTCCGTAAAATCCCTGTGATTTATATACAACCGCTGCATCGGAAATCACCAGACCGATGCCATCCGTATTCAGTTCCGTAAGACCGTGATGCCGGAAGTACTGCAGTCGGGCCTCATGAATCATGCGGAGAACAGCATCATTTCCCAGATGATTACCGTAGTTAATATCGTAAATCCGGATAGGCAGTACAAGGGAAAAATAAAAATTGTCGGGTAAATCCAGTCTGATACGGGCCATTGTCATATCCTTTCTCTCAGCGCGCTGAGCAGTCGGTTCATATCTTCGGGCAGCGGGGAGGCAAAATGCAGTTCCCTGCCGGTTCCCGGATGGACAAAAGAAAGTTCTTTGGCATGGAGCATCTGCCGTCTGACAGATGTCAGCAGTTTTTTTACATCGGGTATTTTTCCGGCCTTATTTCCGTAAAGGGGATCCCCGACCACGGGATGGCGGATGGCAGCACAGTGAACCCGTATCTGATGGGTGCGGCCGGTTTTCAGATCTATTTCCAGCAGACTCATTCCTGCAAAACGTTCCTTTGCCTGCCAGCGGGTTTCGGCAGATTTGCCTTTCCTGCTGATAACAGACATTTTTTTCCGATTTGCCGGATGCCTGCCGATGGGCAGTGTAATGATACCCGAATCCGTTTTTACCCGGCCGTGAACAATCGCCATGTATTTTTTTTTTACAGTCCGCTGATGAAACTGCCCGGAAAGTCCGGCCATGGCATGTGCATTTTTGGCAATCACCAGCAAACCGGAAGTATCCTGATCCAGACGGTGAACAATTCCGGGACGCATTTCTCCGCCGATGCCTGCAATGTCCGGGCAGTGATGCAAAAGGGCATTGACCAGTGTACCGCTGTAATGTCCCGGTGCAGGATGTACAACAAGGCCGGGGGGTTTGTCTATGACGGCTATATCTGTATCCTCATACAGCACGGCAAGGGGAATTTCTTCCGGCTCAAAATCAATGATCTCAGGGGGCGGGATGACAGCACGGATATGTTCGCCTGCCTGTACACGGTATCCCGGCTTTTTCTCTTTTCCGCCGACTTTGACATTTCCTTTTCGGATCAGAGCAGTCGCCAGGGAGCGGGAACATTCGGAAATACGGGAAGCAATGAAAAGATCCAGGCGCATACCGTATTCGCTTTCTTCCACGGATAATATGTGCGCATTATTCATTGTGCGGGTATTGACTGGGAATTTTCCTGAATCAGGGGGGATGCTGTCTAATCGGAGGCAAACAGGGATTCAAGTTCTGAAAGTATACTGTCTTCGTCCATTTCCTTTGCCGTGGATAACTCTTTTACCAGCAGAATCTGGGCTGTATCATAGAGTTTCCGTTCACCGAAAGATAAATCTTTGTTCATTTTCAGCAAAGAAAGATCTCTGAAAACTTCGGCCACCTCATACAGGGAACCGGTTTTGATCTTGTCCATATATTCTCTGTAACGGCGGTTCCAGGTCTGATTGTCTATCGGTGTATCCCGTCTTTCACTCATGACGCGGTAGATTTCGGGAATATCTTTCCGGCTGATAATATCCCGCAGGCCAACGGAGTCCACATTTCCGATGGGAATCATGATGACCATATCGTTTTCAAGGACTTTCATGATATAAAACTCATGGGTTTCTCCGCCGACATCCTTGCTTTCAATGGCTTCGATCCTGCCCACACCGTGCGCCGGATACACAGCAAGGTCGCCGACTTTGAATACCCGTATTTTTTTTGCTGCCGGTTCTTCTTTCAGTTTTTTATCATTCATAAATTTCACCGATGTATCTCTTCATTATATTCGATATATTTTCAGAATCTGGAAAATCAGAAATTCCGGGACAGGGCAAATGCAACGCTGGTATTCATGAAACTTCATATCTTATTAATTCTTTTATACCATAGAATAATAAAACAATCAAATAAAAAAGGATTGGCACATAAGCACCAATCCTTCTATTTTTCTTTTACTGTCCTGACCCGGATTGTTTCCAGTCCGGGCAGGATATTATTGCACAAAAATTACAGCAGGAAGGGAACCATAAGCAGTGCAACAACGTTCAGGATTTTGATCATGGGGTTCACAGCAGGACCGGCAGTGTCTTTGTAGGGGTCGCCTACGGTGTCACCGGTAACTGCGGCTTTATGGGCATCGGAACCTTTGCCGCCCAGATGATCGTCTTCAATGTATTTTTTGGCATTGTCCCATGCGGCACCACCGGTGGTCATGGAAATCGCTACAAATACACCGGTAACAATGGAACCGATGAGCAGACCGCCCAGGGCAACTTTGCCCAGCAGCAGACCGACCAGAACCGGAACAACAACCGGCAGCAGCGCGGGAACGATCATTTCTTTCAGTGCGAACTTGGTGACGATGTCAACACATGCGCCGTAATCGGGTTTTCCGGTGCCTTCCATAATGCCCGGAATTTCACGGAACTGACGACGGACTTCATCAACAACCGCGCCACCTGCATTTCCAACGGCTTTCATGGCAATGGAAGCAAACAGATAGGGCAGCAGACCGCCGATGAACAGACCGATAATAACATTTACATCACTCAGGTCAAACTTGATGGCTTTTTCCGCACCGTGCAGAGTGAATTCCTGTACATAGCAGGCAAACAGAACCAGAGCGGCCAGACCCGCGGAACCGATGGCATACCCTTTGGTAACGGCTTTGGTGGTGTTTCCCACAGCATCCAGCGGATCAGTAACCGCGCGGACAGAATCTTCCATCCCCGCCATTTCGGCAATACCACCGGCATTGTCGGTAATGGGGCCGTAAGCGTCAATGGCAATCACCATACCGGTCATGGAAAGCATGGACATGGCTGCGGTTGCAATTCCGTACAGACCGGCACAGGCATGGGCAATATAGATACTCAGACAGATGGCCAGAACCGGCGCTGCGGTTGACTGCATGGAAACGGCCAGACCCGCGATGATATTGGTTCCGTGACCCGTGGTGGAAGCTTCGGCAACGGATTTGACCGGGCCGTAGATACCGGTATAGTATTCCGTGATGATAACGATGGCAACTGTCAGAACCAGACCCACCAGTGAGGAATAGTAAAGGTTCATTGAACTGATATCACCCAGACCTTTGGGCAGTGCCAGGTTGAAAATATAGTAAAAGGAAATGGCTGCCAGGATGGCTGCGCCGAACTGACCTTTGTACAGTGCGCCCATGATGTATTCACTTTTGCCCAGACGGACAAAGTAAACAGCGATGATGGAGCAGATGATGGAGGCTGCGCCCAGCAGAAGCGGAAGTTCGGTAGCGATCAGCAGTTCCGGGAAAAGAAGATTTCCCAGCAGCATGGCGGCCACAGCCGTAACCGCATAGGTTTCAAACAGGTCGGCTGCCATACCGGCACAGTCACCCACGTTGTCACCCACGTTGTCGGCAATAACAGCCGGGTTTCTCGGATCATCTTCCGGAATACCGGCTTCCACCTTACCCACCAGGTCAGCACCGACATCCGCACCTTTGGTGAAGATACCGCCGCCCAGACGGGCAAAAATGGAGATCAGACTTCCACCGAAACCCAGAGCAACCAGTGCGATAACGGCCTGTCTGGTTTCTGTTCCGCCCAGGGTCAGGATGGTATAGTAACCGGCTACGGATGTCAGGGCCAGACCGGCAACGATCATACCGGTAACAGAACCGCCTTTGAAAGCCATGTTCAGGGCTTTGCTCAGACCGCCTCTGGCAGCTTCGGCAGTTCTGACATTGGCCAGAACCGATACGCGCATTCCCACATAACCGGCTACAAAGGAAGCAACCGCACCGACCAGAAAACCGATTGCGGTTTTTGAACCCAGTGTCATGTAAATAATGACGAAAATAATACCACCGGCAATGGACATGCTTTTGAGCTGACGGTTCAGATATGCGATGGCACCTTCTTTGATAGCGTCAGCTATATTCGTCATCTTTTCATTTCCGGCCGGGGCGCCTTTGATAATTCCTGCAATAATGATTGCAAAAAGAACTCCTGCAACACCTACCAGAGTACACAGCATGGGCAGATTTTTCAATACGAATTCCATGTTTACTTTTTCCCTCCGTTTTGCAAAACAATTAATGATTTGCGGTTAAATGCATTCATACCTTCCTTTGTTCCTTTACAAAGGACTGTTACCAGAGCCTCCCTTCCCCTTTTTATGAACTCATCCAGATGTCCGGATTCTTCCTGCCGGAACTTTCCCAGCACATAATCCGTCACACTGATGCAGGGGTCAGGATGCCCGATGCCCATTCGGATGCGCACAAAATCGCCTCCTCCCAGGGCATCCATTAAGGATTTGATTCCTTTATGTCCTCCGCTACCTCCTTTCTCTTTAATTTTGATTCGTCCGAACTCCAAATCCATGTCATCATGGATTACCACAATATTGCTTTCCGTCAACCTGTACCAGGTTATAAGCTCCGAAACCGGAGGACCGCTCCGGTTCATAAAATTTTGCGGCTTGAGCAGAAACACATCCTGTGCTTCCACCCTGCCCCGTCCGTATACCGTGCCGAATTTTTCTTTTGTCAGCGGAATGGTATATTGCCGGGACAGATCGTCCAGGACCGTAAATCCGATATTGTGCCTGGTATTTTCATATTTTTTCCCCGGATTCCCCAGACCCGCAACCACAGAGATCGTATTCTGCATGGCCGGTTATTCTTCGGTTTCCCCGGTTTCGCTTTCTTCGGTTTCCTCTTCGCCCTCTGCTTCCTCCCCGTCCTCTTTTCCTTTTGCACCCAGAAGCGTAAGAACTGTAAAATTCACGTCTGCGGGAAATTCAAGATTTTCCATTGTTATCTCTTTGATATGAATGGATTCCCCCATATTCAGTTCCGATACATCCAGTACAACTGCTTCCGGGATATCTTTGGGATAACAGATCACCTCCAGGGTGTGGCGGATAATCTGCAGCATACCGCCCATTTCAACCCCGACGGCTTTTCCTGTGGTTCTTACCGGAACCCTGATGCGGATTTTCTGATCCATGGGCACCTGATAAAAATCCGCATGGATATATTTCCGGCTGACAGGATGGGCCTGCAGCTCTTTGAGCATGACAATCTGTCTGTCTCCGGCTTCGCCGACCAGAAGATCAAAGAGCTGGCGTCCGGCCTTTCTTTCTTTCACAACGTTCTCCATATCTTTCTTGTTTACAGAAAGCATGGCGGGGGTTATTCCCGGTCCGTAAAGAACTGCGGGTATTTTTCCTTCCCTCCGCAGTGCCCGCGCCGGGCTGTTCCCTTTTGTTGTTCTGATATCAGCGTGTAATTCAAATCGTTCCAAAAATGATTCCTCCTTCAAATCTGCAGACGGCAGATAAGATGCCGCGGCATTTTTTATACAAAAAGTGAGGTGACAGAGTCACCTTTGTGGCTTCGGATAATGGCTTCCCCGAAAAGTCTGGATATGGTCAGCATTTTGATTTTTCCGCAATTCCGGGAACCTTCTCTTAAAGGGATGGTGTCTGTTGCGACAACAGATTTCAGTTCGGAATCACAGATACGGTCAATGGCGGGTCCGGAAAGAACCGCGTGGGTGCAGCATGCATGAACCTCCCTGGCTCCGTTGCGCATCAGGGCACCCGCGGCTTCCGTCAGCGTCCCCGCTGTGTCCACCATATCATCCAGAATGATGGCGGTTTTATCTTTCACATTCCCGATAACCGCCATGGCCTTGGCTTCATTGGGAACCTCGCGCCGCTTATCAATAATCGCCAGACCGGCCGCCAGACGCTTGGCAAAGGCCCGTGCCCGTTCCACGCCTCCGGCATCAGGAGATACTACGATAACGTCTTCCTGAAAACTGTCTTTGAGATAATCCAGCAGCACCGGTGTACCGAAAAGGTTGTCAACAGGAATATTAAAAAATCCCTGGATCTGCCCGGCATGCAAATCCATGGTAATCACTCTGTCCGCACCGGCAGCAGTCAGCATATCGGCGACCAGCCGCGCACTGATGGGCACTCTCGGTTCCACTTTTTTGTCCTGGCGGGCATAACCGTAATAAGGCATAACGGCTGTAATCCGGCTTGCAGAGGCACGTTTGCAGGCATCCAGCATTAAAAGCAGTTCGACAAGATTGTCATTCACCGGTGAGCAGGTGGGCTGAATCACAAAAACATCCCTGGCCCGGATATTCTCCTGTATTTCAATCTGAATTTCACCGTCACTGAAACGTTTGACCTTTGCACCCCCCAAAGGCATATCCAGATAATCACATATCTTTTTTGCCAGATTCGGATGCGCGTTGCCTGTAAAAACTGTAATATCTTTCATTCTTAAAATATGTTCCCCGTTATACAGATAGATGGCTGGGGCGGGAGGATTCGAACCTCCGGATGCAGGAACCAAAATCCTGTGTCTTACCGCTTGACGACACCCCATTGTAAACAAAAAACAGCAGTATCAGATAAGCAGTTCCGCCAGATACGGCCTGTATGCATGTCTTTTTTTATAAAAATAATCGTATGCGGTACGGGCCTTTCCGCTTTTCCGGAAAAGGCCGAAAACGGTCGGCCCGCTTCCCGACATCAGTGCCCCGTCCGCACCGAGTCCTTTCAGGGTCTCTTTTGCCTCATGAATGACAGGATAATCTGCCGCGGTAACCGTTTCCAGATCGTTATGCATATACGGCAGTACATCGCAGATGTATTCTTTAAAGAGGGTATCATTAATTATTTTTTGCCCTTTTGTCAATCCCAAATTCAGATTTTTATACACATATGCTGTGGAAACCGCAAAATCAAAAGAAATGAGCAGCACAGAAAAAAAAGGCAGATTATCCAGAATTTCAAGTTCCTCTCCGATTCCCCGTGCAAGAGCCGGACGCTGCCGGAGAAAAAAAGGCACATCCGCGCCCAGGTGCAGCGCCATTTCCGAAAGTTCGGCAGGGGAAAAGGGCATACGGTAATAACGGTTCAGTCCAAGAAGAACCCCTGCCGCATTGCTGCTGCCGCCGCCCAGCCCGGCGGCGACAGGAATTTTTTTCTGAATACGGATATGCACTCCCGCTGGCAGTTTTGCCCGCTGAAAAAAAAGCTCCGCGGCATGCCAGGCAATATTGCCGCTGTCTTCGGGAACCTCCGGATGACTGCATTCAACACGGATTCCGGATTTACCGAATTGCAGAAACAGGGTATCACACAGTGACACCGGGCACATGAGTGTCAGCAGTTCGTGATAAGCGTCGGGCCGTTTTCCCGTGACATAAAGAAAAAGGTTGATTTTTGCCGGACAGGGGATGCCCGGAAAAATTTTTCTTTCTTCTGTGATTTTCGGTATTTCTGCCATTTATTTTAATCCGGCTCAGCAGTCAGTTTGGTAGCGGATCACATCCGCTGACAAATGGGATTTCCCATTGTAAGGGCATACTGCACAGGCCCCTCAGGGGGTGTCCGGGAGCCTGCGCAATACGCCCGTACAGAAAAATAACGGGTGGTGGGTCAAATCCGTTGATCCGGATATTCCCCTCCCCCGGCGGGAGGGGGAAATAAGGGATGTTTACACCCTCCCCCTGCCCCTCCCTCAGGGGAGGGGAGTCTTTTTCAACGGATTTGACCCTCTGCCAAATAACGGAATTGCCCCCACTGCCCATAATTTCCGATTAAAGCCCCTTTGTAAAGAGGTATTCTGTTGTTTCAGTCAGTTACAGTAAAAATATGATGCATGGCAATCGGGGCTGCCACCTGAAAACATCCGCTGCTGATTTTCCGTTCCGCCAACTTTCGGGTATCCTGTAACTGCCTGGTTTTTCAGATGCCTGCCCGGCAGGTGGCAGTCTGGGTTATTTTATGACTTTGATGACCAGAAACCCCCGGTTTATGCGGCGGATAAAAAAATGCATGGCTGCCCCGCTTTCTGCCTTGTCCACCGCTTTCTGGTAATCTTCCTCCGTATGCACCGGCAGGTGGTCAATTTCCCGGATAATGTCTCCGCTCATAATACCTGCCTCATCCCCTTTGCTGCCGCTTTCCACGTCCGTAACCATCACACCTTCGGATTGCGGAATATTATAACGCCGTGCAATTTCGGGGGTCAGTTCGGAAACCCGGATACCCAGATCGTTTTTCTGCTCAGGTGTATATTTACCGGAAGTCATGCGTTCATCTTCCCGTTTTGCAATGGTAACGCGTATTTCTTTTTTCCTGCCGTTTCGTAAAACTGTGACCCCTGCAGTGTCTCCGACCTCAATATCGGCAATCATCCGGGTCAGGTCCCGCGTGGCTTTGACCGCTTTTCCGTTTACTGCAACAATAATGTCTTTGGCTTTAATACCGGCCCTGTCTGCGGGGTCCCCTTCAAACACTTCTGTCACCAGCACACCGTTTTTTTCTTCCACACCGTAATATTCGGCTATTTCCGGGCTGATGTCCTGAATGGCCACTCCCAGCCAGCCGCGGGTTACTTCCCCGCTGCTTTTCAGCTGTTCAATAATGCTTTTGGCCGGATTAATGGATACGGCAAATCCGATCCCCTGACCGCTGGCGATAATGGCCGTATTGATGCCGATCACTTCCCCTTTCATATTAATCAGGGGACCGCCGCTGTTGCCCGGATTAATGGACGCGTCCGTCTGGATAAAATCATCATAGGGGCCGGAACCGATGACCCGGCCTTTGGCGCTGATGATCCCGGCTGTGACCGTATGCTCCAGACCGAAAGGATTGCCGATGGCCACCACCCACTGACCGATTTCCATATCATCGGAATTGCCCAGCTGCGCAGCCGGAAATTTCCCTTCCCCTTTGATCTTTATCAGTGCAATATCGGTATTGGGATCCCTGCCCACGATTTCCGCGTCATATTCTTTTTCATTGCTCAGCCGCACCTGTATTTCATCCGCGCCTTCAATGACATGGTTATTGGTGACAATATAACCCTGGGGGTCAATGATAAATCCGGAACCGAGACTGCGCTGTTTAAAATCCCGGCGGGGGTCACCTCCGAAAAATTTTTCAAAAAAATCAAAAGGGTCTTCTCCCATCGGGCCTCTGCCGAAATGCCGGAACACCCTGCCGCCGTCTTTTACGGTTTTTTCCGTGCGGATATTGACCACCGAGGGCATCATCTCTTTGGCGATTCCGCTGAAACTTTCGGGTGTATTCCAGGCTTTTGCCCATGCCGTATGCTGAAAATATCCGCAGAAAATAAGCAGGATTCCGCACAGCAGGGCCGTCGGCAGAACAGATAAACAGCAATGATTCCGGCAGACTGCACTTTCCCTTATTTTTTCAGTTCGACGCATGTTTCCTCCCTATCCGGCTTTTTTAACATATAGTATTTTCAAATCATAAAGAATATGCTTCAGCATATCCTCTTCCTGTTTCGTAAGGTTGCCGCGGGTCTTTTCTTCCAGCATGGACAGAATGTCTATGGTCTGTCTGGCAGCCGCCAGGTTTTCGGATTTTTTCCCGCCTGACGGATCTTCCAGAACCCCCAGATTTACGAGTACCGAAGAGTTCAGCGAAAAAATGAACATGGAAAAATCAATCTTCGGCAGTTGCCGGGCTGCGGCATCCCCCCCCGCTGCTGCGTAATCCCTGGCGACTTCTTCCGCTGATTTTTTTTCTTCACTCATTTATCTCCCCTCCCTGAACAAAAAAGGGAGGCATCCGGGTATGGAAAAATCCGATCCTTCCCCTTCCGGTGCCCCTTCTCTTTTTCATTTTTTTAAAAGGTATTTAGGCGATTTCCAAATATGAATGTACCGCTTTCTGAAGGAGCCGCAAACTGAAAGTCTTTGTCCGGGCTGTCATCAGACACTGCCAAACGACCCGACGGAGTCGCTCTCCTTTGGTGCTTTCTTTTCAGGAAATAACCTTATGGCCGTGAGAGCGGATTCTATTCGGATGAATCACCAAAAAAGTCCGACAGTTCCGCTTTCCCGCATTCCGGCGGTCAGATACCGGTTTTTGCCGCCGGAATCAGAGTTCCAGAGGAATAACCGTATTCACCAGGGGCAGATTCCGTAATTCCTCCACCACATTTCCCGGAATGGAGGTATCGGTCTGGAGGAAAATGATATTTCTGTCTCCGTCCTGCTCCTGCCCCACCTGCATTTTTCCGATATTGATATTGTTTTTTCCCAGTACGGAACCGATACTGCCGATGGCCCCGGGCTTGTCCTGATTGTGAATAATGGCAGAATGTCCCTGGGGAATCATTTCCAGACGGAAATGGTTAATGCGCACAATCCGCGGATCACTTTTTCCGAAAACGCTTCCGGCCAGGGTGAGATCCATTTCTGTGGTATGGGTTTTGACACGGATCAGGTTGAGAAAATTTTCCGCATCCGCGCTGGCACTTTCCGTGACCCGTATGCCCCGTTCTTTTGCAATTACCGGTGCATTGACAGAATTGACCATCTCTTTGAGCATCGGTGTCAGCAGTCCCTGCAGAATCGCGGTTGTGACCGGGGAAAGATCCAGTCCTTTGAAATCCCCCATATATTCTATGGATACTTCCTTCACCGGACCGCAGATGAGCTGGGACATCAGGCAGCCCATACGGTCGCCGAGGGTAAGAAAAGGCCGCAGTTTTTCCAGCAGTTCCCCGGTAACAGAAGGCACATTGACCGCGTTGACCACGGTGCCGGTTTTCAGATAATCAATAATCTGCCGGGCAACGGCCACGGCAACATTGGTCTGGGCCTCTTTGGTGGATGCACCCAGATGGGGGGTGCAGATAAAGTTGTCCAGTTCCAGAAGGGGCGATGCCTCCGGGGGTTCGGTCTCGAAAACATCCAGGGCAGCCCCGGCGACCTTTCCGGATTTCATGGCATCATAGAGATCGGCCTCGTTCATAATGCCGCCCCGTGCACAGTTGATAAGCATCACACCGTCTTTCATCTGTGCGAATGCATCTTTATTGATAAATCCCAGGGTGTCTTTGAGTTTGGGCACATGCACCGTAATATAATCGGCTTTCTGATACAGTTCTGCCAGACTGACACTTTCAAAACCGGCTTTTTCAATCTGTTCGGGGGTTACAAAGGGGTCATATACGACAACCTTCATTTTCAGCCCTCTGGCCCGGTCCGCCACAATGGAACCGATTTTGCCGAAACCGATTACACCCAGAACTTTGTTAAAAATTTCACGCCCCTGCAGTTTTTTCTTTTCCCAGTTTCCGGCCTTGAGTGTCGCCGTACCGCGGGGAATATTCCGGGAAAGGGACAGCATCATGGCAATGGCATGTTCCGCAGTCGTGACCACATTGCCGGTCGGTGTATTCATGACCACAACGCCCCGCTTGGATGCGGCCGGAATATCCACATTATCCAGACCGATACCGGCCCTGCCCACAACTTTCAGCCGTTCTGCGGCTTCCAGAATCTCTTCTGTTACTTTTGTGGCACTCCGGATCACCAGGGCATCATATTCCCCGATGATTTCTTTCAATTCTTCGGGTGACAATCCGGTTTTTACATCTACGTCAATTCCTTCCGTTTCCTGAAACATCTGAATGCCGATTTCACCCAGATTATCACTGACCAGTACTTTCATTTGGTGTTTCCCCCTTCAGAACAAAATTGCTTTTGAATTAGTGCATTGTTTCACTAAAAACTGTGCATGTATTCCGGAGCAGAATATCCGAATGCCGGGTTACGCTTCGCTAACCCGACCTGCAATTTTAAATGAAACAGAGCATTAGCATATTCGGGTTACAGATTGAACACTGATGATCTCGCAAAAGTCGGAAAATCAGATTCTGATACATATCAATAATCTGATTTTACTGATGTAAATTTTTAACAATCTGACTTTTTACAGATTCACCAACCTTTGCTTTTGCTATGGGTATCCGCAGAGGGGAAAATGTTTTCTGAAACACATTCCCCTCTCTGCATATAAAAACCGGTAGTGGTTCAAATCCGTTGATGAATCAGTTTTTTTTTGCCGGGGCGTATTGCATACGCCCCCGCAACAGCAAATCAGCAGATTTGACCCACCAGCAGAAAACCATATATTAAATCCGGAAAGATAAGGATTTACCCTGCATTGTCAAGACAGCGGGGGCAGGGCGGCCCCGCAATGCCGTTAAGTTAAGGGACCCGGAAAAAGATAATTCCCCCGGTTCATCCCGTCAGCAGAGAATAAACAAAAACCGGGCATGTTTCTGCCGAACAGTTTCAAAGGGTTTATTTTTTGCCGAGTACCTAAGCGGAAAATGTTTCATCCGGAGTCCCGAACTGAAAGTTCGGGACACTGAAATAATTCGGAAAATGCGGCCAGACTTTCCGTTTGCCACTCCAAAATTTCCTTAACTCAATGGCATTGGGGCGGCCCCGCGGACGGGTACCGCCTCAGTCAGAATGTTTTTCCGTTTCATTTCCCCGACTGTCGGCCGCCGGGGCCTGCCCGCCGGTTTCCGGTTCTGCCGGAAATGTTTCCGGAGCCGGTGCGAGCCTTTTCTGAATCCGGTCAGACCTTGCTTTCAGTTTTGTTTCCAGTTTCTGTACGGCCCCTTCAATGGAACGATCCATCACGGCCAGATCCCCCTGGCTGATAATAATGCGTTTGAGTTCCGGAATTTTCAGTCCGGCGGCAGAGCGGATATACAAAGGCTGAATATAGAGCAGGGTATTCCGCAGGGGCAGCAGAATCATTCTGCCGTAAATAACCTCGGAACCGGTCTGTGCCCACAGGGAAATTTCCTGAGCAATATCCGTATCCTGATTAATCAGCGCATTGATCTGGGAGGGCCCCAGAATCTGACGGCCCGGCGGAAAACTGAATACAACAATTTTACCGTAATTATCCCCGTCACACCCCACCACGACCAATGACCGCAGATTGTCTCTGCCCAGAGGACTCATGGGAGAAAAAAGAAGAAACTCCGTATTTTCTTTATTCAGGGTGTTCAGGGTCATATAATAGGGCTTTACATTGCGGGAACCCATTTTGGCAAATTCCCAGGTATCTTCCTCCCGGTAAAAAATTTCCGGATCGGTCTGATGATATTTGGCATAGACATCCATCTGAATCCGGAACAGCTGCTTGGGATAACGCAGATGCGCCCGCATCTCCTCAGGCATACGGTCAATGGGTCTGAGCAGTTCCGGATAAATACGGCTGTATGCACGGATAATCGGATCAGAGGGATCAAAAACATAATAGGCAATGTTTCCGTTGTAGGCATCCACCGTAATTTTTACAGAATTCCGTATATAGTTGAATTCTTTGTTGTCAAAATTCCGGTTCATGGCATTCCGACTGTATTGCTGGGCATTGGGGAAGCGCGAAGATACGGTATAGGCATCCACAACCCAGAAAAGCCCTTCGGAAGTATTTACGATATAGGGATCCTCATCCAGCACAAAAAAGGGGGTCACCGTCCGGATGGCTTCCAGAATGTTCCGGCGGAATAATATGCGGCTTTTTTTGTTGGTTTTGGAAGTCAGGAGGATATCCTGCTCCTGAAAATATACGGAAAAAAGAATTTTGCGCCAGATAGTGGAAAGAGAAACACCGCCGGTTCCGCTGTAATGCACCTTACCTGCATCATCATTCTTTCCGGCCTGCCGGTCAATTTCCCCCATATCATTGGGAACAATGGTATAAGGATAATACTGTTCCCCGTAATAAATACCGGGCTGGGAGACTTTAAAATCGAAATCGGAAATAATGGGCATGTCACTCAGAAACCATGTCATGGGCTCATCCCCCCCCTGCACAGCCGGAATCATAACAATTCCGTAACCGTGGCTGTACTGCAGATGGATGTTGATCCAGTTGCGTGCGGCTTCCGGCAGTTCTTCCGTATTCAGTTCACGGGCGGCCAGGAATACCTGCTGGTAAACGCCGTTCACCGTATAACGGTCCACATCCACATCGGAAAAATCATAATAACGGTTAAAACTTTGCAGCTGGGTAAAAACAGCATCCAGCAGCTCTCTGTCCCATAAGGGAATATTACGCAGAGATTTCTGCAAATCCACATCCTTTGTCAGTTCTGATACCGGATGAATTCTGTAATTTCTGGTTTCCGCATCCTGAAGATCAAAGGCATACAGGGTGGATTCAATACTTCTCTCTATATAAGGTTTTTCCCTTACGGATTCATTGGGGACAACGAAATATTCCTGAATGTTTCTTTCAATAAAATCCGTTGCCCGGACTCCTGTCAGCAGCAGGAGGATACCGATAAAAGACAGGAGAGGTATCAGCCCCCTGCGTTTATGCACATAATAAATAAATGAAAACACAGCCGTTGTAAAAGCGATTGCCGTGAGCCATATCAGGGGAAGCTCAATCCACATTTCCACAAAACCGGGACCGAAAAATCTCGGCAGGTGTGTATTTTTATATAAAAGTTCAACCCGCTGCAGCAAAATCCCCCATGTTCCCATAAGTGTGGCAATAACAGCAATGACTGTCAGATGGATTCTGGCAGATTTTGACAGTGCCTGCTCATCCTGATTCAGAAAACGGCTCTCCAGAGCATAAAGAATAAGAAGGAAAAAAAACAGCAGGGAAAAAACAGTCAGCAGTTTCTGCTGCAGAAAACTGTAAATGGGGTAGGAAAAAAGATAATAACTGATATTTTTTCCGAAAACAGGGTCCTGAATTCCGGACGAAGGGCCGAAAAACCAGAGAAGCCCCTCTTCCCATTTTTCATAAAAAGGAATGGAAACGGGGATGGCCAGCAAAAAAGAAAGCGGTGTATAAATTTTCATGGAACCGCTCTGAAAATTATGAAACATCCGCTCATGCCTTTTCCGGCATTCCAGATTAAGCTGGCATTCCCTTGCTATGGAAGATGTTCCCAGATAACGGGATGCAAACCAGAAATTGCTGAAAAAAACCAGAGAGAAAAAAAGAAAAACCGCAGCAAATGTCAGCTCCCGGTAAAAAATCCGCTTCAGATAATAGCCCTGAAAATCCAGAGAACCGAACCACCAGAAATTAACAAAAAAATCCAGAAAAACAAAATTAAACACAATGTAAATAATACACAGACTGAGAACAGCGGCACCTGAGATTATCAATCGGCGCTTCCATTTCTGCATCCTCGTTCCTCCTTCATTGAAAAATTGTACAAGCGGGTATCGTAATGTAAGCGGATAAAATACGATAACACACTTGTTTTATGATATTTGTCGAAAATATACGAACCGCATATTTTCCTTTCGGACACAACACCACTGCTTCTGCCCCGAAGATAACCTGAATATAAACAGGGCAGATGTAACACAAAGAGATGCTGATTTTCAAGAAAATTTATATGAAAAAGGATTCGGGGGCAGGAAAGGGCAGACAGAAAACCGAATCCCTGTGTCATGTATTTTTTTTATCCCGGCCTCCGGGCGAAACTCAGACGGGGATAAACACCATCTTTTTCCGACTGTTATTATAATAATCCAATCGGGCCTCCAGAATTTTTTCCTCCCCGAAAATATTGATGATCCGGTTTTTATCCCCCTGGGTGTGAACCTGGTCAACATTTTCCAGAACCAGTTCTTCCCTGCCATCCACATTTACATAGACATTAATATCACACATTTTTTCCTCCTGAGAATCATATAAACCGCCATGAGTCATGACTCACAGCGGAGCATGAAAGTAGGGTGCGTCAGGTGCCGGCCGTAAGGCACCTGAATTTGGAGCTTACCGGCA
The DNA here is from genome assembly GCA_011390755.1 of Desulfobacteraceae bacterium. Lineage (GTDB taxonomy): Bacteria > Desulfobacterota > Desulfobacteria > Desulfobacterales > Desulfococcaceae > JAABRU01. The sequence continues at coordinate 15,986 of JAABRU010000064.1, forward strand.
GTGTGTGAGGCAGAGCCTCACCCAATGCGTTCCCCGGGCAGAGCCCGGGAACGGGTCAAAGCTGTGGCGGAGTGCGAAAAATAAGGCGGATGCCGGTTTTTCGCAAACACTTCATATAAACCACCATGAGTTATAACTCACAACGAAACATGAAAATCTCTCCCGGACTCGTTACGGGGCGGAGCCCCGTAACGAGTTGTGCAGGACTTTCATATAAAAAATAGTACCGCAGCGGTCTGAAAGCAAAATCTATTTCCGCCTTTTCACAGTAATTTCTTTGGAAAAACGGAATTTCTGTTCCGTGCGGTGCAGGGGATCGGACAGGATAACTGACACCGTGTATTTCCCGGGTTTTTTAAAAATATGTGTCACTTCATTCCCCGGGGCTGTTTCCCCGTCTCCGAAATCCCAGTGGTACAGCCAGTGATCGCCTCCGTTTTTCAAAAGAACATGGAAAAGAACCTCATCCCTTGCCCCGCGGCTGAAAATCTGCTCCGGACTGTGGCGGATTTCCGCTTCCGGTACGGGGTTGACGATTACAGGCAGGGAAAGTATCTGTTTCAGGCATTGGGGCCCTTCTTTGCCGCTGACCGTCAGCAGCAGACGGTATTCCCCGTGCCGGGGATAGACATAGTCATAATTTTCCGTTTCCAGCACATTTCCGTCCCCGCTTTCCCAGTGGAAGATCATGGGCGGATTTCCGCTTTTCGTGTACAGGGGCTGAATCTTCACCGGATCACCGGCAAAAATTTCGGCTTTTTCCGGCAGTCGGATTTCCGGCAGGGCCATGACCCGCACTTCTTTTGCCGTGCCCCATATGTCACCCCGTCTGACAAGAATCTGGTATTTACCCGGTTTTTCGTAAGTCTTTGTCACCTGTACACCGCTGTTTTTTGTACCGTCTCCGAAAAACCATTCCGGCGCCTTATCGGAATCCGCAGCAACTGTGTATTCCGAACTTTCCCCCGCGCAGACGGTTTCCGGGCCCTGAACCGGGGACTGTTCCAAAGGCCGCACTTTTAGCAGCATCCGGGCAGTGCGGATACTGCAGGATGTACCGCTGCTGTCCTGTACCCGCAGAATCACCGGATATTCCCCCGGTTTTTCATAGGAATGGGAAACAAAGGGGCCGCTTTCCTTCTGCCCGTCCCCGAAATCCCATTCATAGCCCGTGATAAAACCGTCCGGATCATGACTTTTGCCCGCGCTGAAACGCAGAACCGTATGGGGGGCAGTCTCATATTCCTCTCCGCTGACCGCTTCCTTTCCCCCGGAGGAAACGCGGATCAGGGGCAGGGGGGCAGCATTGACGGTGATGATTTCGGTATATTCCGCGGTTTTGCAGCACTCCGCTGAATCCGTGCCAACGGTCAGTTTCACCTCGTATTTTCCCGATCTTTCAAAAATATAATCCGTTTTTGCCCCTTCCGCTGTGTTTCCGTCCCCGAAATCCCACTGATATGAAACAAGGGAAGCATCTTCGGACGGTCTGGAAGCAGACCCGTCCAGATGCAGACTTTCCCCCATACATACGGCGGTTTTGCCCTGAATGAGCGCCACCGGTGCCCCCATAACCTTTACCATAATTTCATCTTCGGATATATTTTCACACAGACCTTCCCCGCCTACCGTAATAATCAGTCTGGCAGTATATTCTCCTGCTTTTGCATACACATGCGCCGGCCGGCTGCCCACACCGAATCCGCCGTCACCGAAATCCCATTCATAACTTTTGATCCGCCGTCCCCCGCCCGAAGAAGCCGACCCGTCAAACTGCAGCGGAGTATTTGCGCAGCCTGTCATATCCCCACCGGCTTCGGCAATGGGGGCATCACTTACATGGAGAATCGTTTCTGCTTCGGCCGTACTGCAGGGCAGACCGCTGTCATCTGTCACCTTCAGGCGTATCCGGTAATCCCCCCCTTTTTTGTACAGGCGCACGGGATTGACACCCTCCACTTCTTTTCCGTCTCCCAGATCCCAGACATAACGCAGGAGTCCTTTTTCGGGATCTGTGGATTTCCCCGCATCAAAAAGCACCATTTCCCCCGCGCAGACCTTCTGGCTGTTGATATGGATTAGCGGAACCGGCGGTGCATTGATATGGACCACGATGCTGGCTGCGGCAAGGGAGTTGTGCAGCCCCCGATCATCATCCACTGTCAGGTTTACGGGATAGATACCGGGACGGGGATAATGGTGCATCACGCGGACCCCTTTGCCGCTGCTTCCGTCCCCGAACTCCCAGCGGTACAGCAGAAAATCCCCGTCCGGATCCGCACTGCCGGACGCGTCAAACTGCAGGGTCTGCTCACAGGTCTGCATGTCTTTTCCCGCATCCGCGCGGGGCGGATAATTCACTTCCACAGTACGGGTAAGGGAGGCACTGTTGGCTGATGCCGGGGAATCATCCTGCACATGCAGGGTCACGGCATAGCGTCCGGGTTTCTCAAACACATGCTCTGTCAGCACTTTTTCGGAATCCGGGCTGCCGTCCCCGAATTCCCAGCGGACACCGGCAATCCTGCCGTCCGGGTCATAAGAGGGGCGGCTGTCGAAAATGACCTTATCGCCCGGTGCAACGCGGGGAACAGGCTGAAAATCCGCTACAGGCGGTGCATTGACGGTGATCAGGGCAGAATCGCTGTTTTCCGCGCCGTCATTATCCTTTACGCTCAGGCGCATCTGGTATATGCCGGGCTTTTCAAATTTCTTCTCCGCCTTTTCCCCCTGCAGCACGGTCCCGTCTCCGCTTTCCCACTGCCATGCAGAAATTTCTCCGTCCGGATCACGGGAAAAACCGCCGTCCAGTACAGTACTGTCGCCGATGGAAAGCACCCGGTCTGCCCCCGCGTCCGCAATGGGCGGATGATTCACCCGAATCACAGCCCTGTCGGATTGGGTCGCGGTCAGGGTCCCGGATGCATCCGTCACCGTCAGCGTTACGGTATATGTGCCGGGAAGCGCGTAGATATGGGACAGGGTTTTTCCCTTTTCCTGTATCCCGTCCCCGAAATCCCAGAGATATTCAATAATGGGATCATCCGCATCCGAAGAATTTCCCGCGTCAAAAGCCACTTCACTGCTGCTGACGATCCGGTCTTCCCCGGCAACAGGAACCGGGGGATGATTGATGCGGATGGAAAAAGTGAAGGAATCCGTATCATTAAGGTTGTCACTGTTGTCCGTCACGGTGAGACGGATGTCATACACCCCCGGTTTTTCATACGCGTGGCGAATTTTTTCCCCTTCTGTCTGGGTTCCGTCCCCCATTTCCCAGGCATATCTGCGGATCTGCCCGTCCGGATCACGGGACCCGCTGCCGTCGAATATAACTTCCTCCCCTGCGGCCGCGACTTTTTTGGATTCGGCCTGCGCCACCGGCGGTGCATTAATGCGGATCCGGCTTTCCTCTTCGGTGCTGCTGTTGGGCAGATCCGCATCATCCGTAATTTTCAGCCGCACCGTATATTCTCCCGGTTCTTTCCACTCATGCTGTATTTCTTTGCCTTCCCCCTGCTGACCGTCTCCGAAATCCCATTCATAGCGGATAATTTCGCCGTCGCTGTCCACCGAACCCCGCGCATCCATGGCAATGCTTTCCCCCGCGGCCCCGGTTTCCCGCATATTCAGGCGGGGAACCGGCGGGGTATTGATACGGATCCAGAGACTGTCCTCTCCCCGGCTGCACAGACTTTCATTGTCATCTTCCACTGTCAGACGGATCCGGAATTTTCCCGAACGCGGATAACGGTACTTTACTTTCATCCCTTTGGCCCGGCTGCCGTCCCCGAAGTTCCAGAAATATGCCTTTATGTTTCCGTCACTGTCCGACGATCCGGATGCATCGAATTCCAGCTCCTGCCCCGGAACGCCTTTTTCCGGCGCTGCAATTTTCGCAAGGGGCGGTTCATTGATCCGCAGGGTGCGGGTCAGACGGCTGCTGTTGGCAATGAATCCGGATTTATCCCGCACTTCCAGACGAATATCATAAGCGCCGGATTTTTCAAAATCATGCACAATACGGCTGCCGCGTTTGCGGGTTCCGTCTGCAAAAAACCATTCAAAATCCATCTCATCCATATCCGGATCCTCGGAAGCGGACGCATCCAGCATGACGGAATAGCACCGGGAAAGGGGAATTACCCGGATATCGGGAACCGGCAGCCGGTTTTCCGCTGCACTGAATACCGGCAGAAGAAGGGGGACACTCCGGTCTTTGTCATCGGAAATCCACAGACGCACATGGTTGGCCTGATTTTTGTTCCGGATCACCAGCGCGGCCTTCTGCCCCCGAAGTTCCTTTCCCACAGGTATTTTTGTCACACTGAGCTGTCCGTCTTTGGAGGGGATAACAGATTTCTCTTTGCTGTATGCGGTTTCAAAACTCATGTTGACCGCATAGCGGTCAATATCGGCATCAAAATTGGAGATATTGAGAAATTCCGCATCCTCCGGAACCTGAAAGGCAATCTGGGTCGCCATTCCCGCGGAAGGGGGCAGGTACAGCATAATTGCAGGGGATGTCAGGCGGAGTCCTTCCACAGCTTTGTTTTCCTTTTCCAGAGAGGAAACAAAAATCTGGTATTTGTTGACAGCTTTTCCTTTCACACCGTCCGCAATGAACTGAAACAGGTATCCGTATTCTGTTTCCTCTCCTTCGGATACATCGGGCGAGGCAATGGTCCGCCATCTGTCGTCATAATAGCGGCTTTCACGCAGGTCCAGGCGGGCAATGGGCGCATCCGAAGGAAGGGAATCCCTGATATCCATCACTTCCCGTGCAATGGCCCCTTTGCCGTAAAGATGATAAAGCACTTCGGATTCCGGTTCCCACCGGTCATGATTTCCCGAAAGCTCCGCATCAAAAATGCGGATATGAATCTTTCCGCCCGGGTCTTTGGGCACTTCAATAAAAAATACCGAGCGGTTGAAATTGTCTCCTTCCCTGACTGCCGCATCCCGTCCGGTGATGACAAAAAGATTCTGCTCATGATAGGCAAAAGATATGTTCCGTCCGCTGAAAAGAAAAAGCAGAAAAATACTGATGACTGTAAGCAACTGTTTCATTTTTTATCCTCTGTCTGCTTCCCGCGTAAGCATCCTTTCCTGCAATGCCATTACGTTAAGGATTTATCTGGACTGCCATACTGAAAGTCCGGCCGTATTTTTCCCGTCATTTCAGTGCCGGTAAATCGAAAAACGCTGTTTCCGGGGGATAACGGTACCCTTTCAGAACTCCCCTCCCTGAGGGCAGTACTGCTTCCTTAATCTGAAAATCCCCCTCCCCTTGCGGGACAGTACTGCTGCCGTAAGAAAAACCGGAGTGCCGAACTTACAGTTTAGTACATCTTTTTCTAAATAATTACAAAATTTTATACTGTAGATTTGACACTCCGCCGACCTTAAGGCAGCAGCATCGGGGTCAGGGAGGGGTAAAGACAGCAATTTGTAATTAATGGCGTTTACACCCTCCCCCTGCCCCTCCACCCAGGGGAGGGGAGTCTTAATTCAACAGCATTGCCTCCCTGAGGGAGGGGGGCCTTAAGGAATCGGCATTGGGCTGTGTATTGTAAAATGCCGGTCTTCTTCCGTCTCTTTCCCGCTTCGCCCAATAAACGTTCTTTCATAAACAAAATTACATCCCCCGTAGTCCATGAGAAGGACAGAAGAGGAACGGGTTCCGTAAGAAGGACCGCGGATGAATACGGGGGAGAGGATGCGTTCCCATTCCAATCCCATCCCCGTATCCGGCAGCAGTGCATCCGGCGGAACAGAACAGTCTTTGAGCAGACGGAAGATGTCTTCCGGGTCAATATGTGTTTTTGGCAGCAGTTCCGATAACCCGGCTTTCCCTTTTTGCACTTTGGGCCAGGGGGTGTCCAGAAAACGGTTGCTCAGTCCGTACAGTCCCGGTTCCAGTCTGCGGATTTCCCCTTCCCGGTTGGAATAATAATATAATTCTTTATGATCTCCGGCAATCAGGTTGAAACCGTTATAGGCTTTTCCCGCAGTATGCAGATCTGCCAGATATGCCTCCGGTGACAGGGGGGAAAGCAGGAATCCGCTGACGATTTCCCCCCGTGAAGGTGCATCTGACCGAAGGGAGGCAGGATCCCGGTAATTGGTCAGCGCTGCAAAACGTCCCTTCCGGCTGACCCCCATCCAGGTGCCGCCGCCTTTGCGATCACGACCGGCCAGAATATCCGCCGGAATATTTGCCGGAATATTCGCCGGAATATTCGGATGATCGTCCCAGAATCCCAGGGGGGCCGTAGGGCGTTCATAAAATTCATCCCGGTTTGCCCCCAGAATCAAACGGTAATCCTTATGAATATCATACAAAAAAAGAATCAGGCACATTGTCTGCTCTCCCATTGACCTGTAATATGTTTATATGCTACTATGATTTTTCTTTTTTGTTAAGAAAAAATCACACACATGAGGAGGAATATGTTTATGAGAGAAGTTGTCATTGTCAGCGGATCAAGAACAGCAGTAGGAAATTTCGGCGGCAGTCTGAAAGATGTGCCGGTTACGGAAATCGGTGCACTGGTTATGAAGGATACACTGAAAAGGGCCGGACTGAAACCGGAAATCAGCGCAGATATGAAAGAAGGATGCCCGGATACCCTGAAGGATCAGGGCATCATTGATCTGGAAAGCAAAGGGGCCGACTGGGATGCGGGCGCTGCACCGGTTGTTATTGATGAAGTCATCATGGGCAATGTGCTCCAGGCCGGTCTGGGGCAGAACCCGGCCCGGCAGGCCATGATCCGTGCCGGTCTGCGCAAGGAAACCCCGGCGTTCACCATCAACAAGGTCTGCGGTTCCGGACTCAAGGCCATTGCCCTGGGGGCAGCGGCCATTATGGCCGGACAGTCCGATGTGATTCTGGCAGGCGGTCAGGAAAATATGAGCCGGGTTCCTTTGGCCCTGCCCAAAGCCCGCTGGGGACACCGCATGGAACTGACCGGTGTGGGAGAAGTTTATGATCTGATGGTATTTGACGGACTGTATGAAATTTTCTACGGATACCATATGGGACTGACAGCCGAAAATATTGTGGAAAAATACGGCATCACCCGCCAGGAACAGGATGAACTGGGCGTTCTGAGTCATACCCGTGCCCGCAAAGCCATTACAGACGGTATTTTTGCACAGGAAATCGTGCCTGTCGTCATCAAATCCCGCAAAGGCGATATTGTATTTGACACCGATGAGCGCCCCATGGATACCAGTATGGAGAAAATGGGAAAACTGCGGCCGGCCTTTAAAAAAGACGGTTCGGTAACTGCCGGAAATGCATCGGGTATCAATGATGCAGCCGCGGCCGTGCTGATGATGAGTGCGGAAAAAGCCAAAGAAATGGGGCTGGAACCCATTGTAAAAATCAAAGCCTTTGCTTCGGGCGGACTGGATCCGGCCTATATGGGGCTTGGCCCGGTTCCGGCAGTAAGAAAAGTGCTGAAAACAACGGGAATGAGCATTGCTGATATTGAGATGATTGAACTCAATGAAGCCTTTGCCGCCCAGGCTATCGGATGTATGCGGGAGCTGGGCATTGATGTGGAAAAACCCAACCGGCTGGGCAGCGGTATTTCCATCGGGCATCCCATCGGATGTACCGGCGCACGCCAGATGGTAACGGGCATGAATCTGATGAAACGCGACAATCTGTCCACCGGACTGATTTCCATGTGCATCGGCGGCGGCATGGGCATGGCCATGATTATTGAAAGATAGATCATTCCCGCACAGGACCTATTTTTTTCTTTACTTGCGGCTTTGATCCTGTTACAAAAATGCGATTTTCAGATTTGAAAAACCCGGTTATACTTTAACGAGGGACTTTCCGATAAGTAAACTGCCCGGCAAAATGATCCCAGGGCGGAGCCTAACCCGCTGTTGTGAAGGGATTGGCGGATTACGCTGCGGCTCTGCCCACCCTGCATTTCGGGCTGATTATTTCCGAAAAGCTCCCTGTAAACACATTAACAGGAGATGGAACAATGCCAATCAGCAGAAAATTGGGAATTCTGGTATTTTGCGGTGTACCGGCCATCATCGGCGGCGGGATTGTATATGCCCTGTTCGGTCACAGTGCAGTTGCCGTAACGGTTTATGAAACAATCCTTTTGCTGGGAGCCGGTGCATTTGTCAGCGAATAGCAAAAAATCAAACATATCATTCCCTCTTTCCCGGCAGATAATGAATGTGCCAATCTGGCCAATCTGAATGATATGTACTGCAAAATTTCCGCTTCACCCCGGTTTTCAGGGATCGGAATTTTCAGATTCCGATCCCTGAAAAGGGACGGCGGGCTGAATCCCCTGATGAACCGGATTCCGCCCCCCTATTTTTTCCATCAGGGATTTGCAGATGGTTTTCAGGGATATTCCGTCCGTATCCACAGAAAAATCCGCAGCCTTTTCATACAGAGGACAGCGGAAAGACAGTGTTTCCTCAATTTCATCCATTACACCTTTATCTGTCAGGGCCGGACGCTGGGATGCGGTTTTCTCATCTTTCAGAATCCGGGATGTTACAGTTTCCGCAGATGCTTTCAGCCAGATGACTTTCCCGTTTTCCCTCATAATTCTGATATTTTCGGGATTCAGGATTACCCCGCCGCCTGTGGCGATGATCTGATGATCTCCTTTGCAGAGCCGGATCAGGGTTTCCCGTTCTTTCTGTCGGAAATATCCCCACCCATGCTCTGCCACCATTTCAGAAATGGAAATATCGTTTTCTTTTTCCAGGGCAAGATCCGCATCAATAAAATCCTGCTTCCGTTTTTCCGCCAGGATTTTACCAACAGCCGTTTTGCCGGTGCCACGGTAACCGATAAGAAATATATTCATCTGGTGTATAACTCCGAAAACACCTCCCGGAACTCCGGGAAGGATTTTTCCACGCACATTTTGTTTGTAATCCGGACTCCGGGGACTCTGAGACCGGCCACGGCCATGCGGTGGTCGTTGCAGGTTTTGATTTCCGCTCCGTGCAGGGGATTTCCGCCTCGGATGATAAGACTGTCTTCCCCCCGAAAAAATTCAGAACAGGGTATCCGGCAGATAATTCATTCATATTTCTTCATTTCTTCAATGGGATTATCAAATAGGGACATATCTTTATCACAATTCTCCGATGCGGATATTCTGCCTGACGCAGCACAATATAATTTTTTTATCCAAAATTTTATATCCTGAATCTTACAATTCTTCATACCATTTTCTGCATTCCTCTGCTGTCACCTTCAGATCTTTGGCAACAGTCTCCACTAAAACCGGAGAATATTTTCCGGTATTACAATGTTTTACATGAACGGTAAAAGGCTTTCCCTCACGGTTAAGTCCCAGGCATTAATAAAATTTATAAATTTTAAGATGTTAGAATTATGTATCTGAAATAATTTTGCATATGGAATTCAGAAAAATTTCTGTCTGTCCAATTAAAGGTTCAACCGTATTTTTGTCAAAATACACAAAATCCATATAATCCCCTTCCTGCCTTGCATCAAAAAGGCGGTTAGACAGTCTGCCTGCATCTTTATCCATTTTCCCTGTTTTGACAAAATACTGATTAAATAAGGATTTTACACCGGTATGTTTTGAAGAACTGAATCCATGCCTTGCAAGAAGGGCGGAAACCGCATAAAAGGCAGCATAATACAGACGGTTGGCACAGGTATTCCAATGCCCGGCACGTCTCATCATCAATGCTTCCTCAAAAGTCTCTTTTGACCTGCCGATACGGTATGCAATCAGATCATCTGCCTGTTCAGAATTCAAATCCGGATACCCTCTTTTTCAATTTCCTGTTTTAATGGAATATGCCTGTACTGATCCGAACTCCATTCATCTTCGGATCGGACAATGCAACTGATGACCGTATCTGTTTCAAGTTCAATATCATACAGAATATCCCTGAACTTTTCTTCCGATTCAGGACCCCTTGCACCCTGCATCAGAATCAGAATATCCCAGTCGGATTCCGCTCCTGCATCTCCCCTTGCACGGGAACCGTAAAGAACAGCCACGGCATCCGGGCTTACAGAGCGGACGGCAGTTCTGATTTTTTTCAGCAGACTGTTTTCATTATCGGAAAATATAATTTTACTGTCTGATTTAATTTTATTTTTCCCATTACAGATTTGCAGATGTTTTCTAACCTGAATTATTCACAACTCAGTTTTTTACAGTAAATACAGGAAGATACAAAACACTGAGTTTTTAAGCCGTGTTTTTGTATAAGTAAATTAATCAGCAGCTTATCTGCTATGGACTAAAACGTATGAATAATGCAGGCTAAAGAAATCCGGGTATCCGGCAGATAATTCATTCATATTCCTTCATTTCTTCAATGGGATCATCAAATGAGGACATATCAATATCACAGTTGAAAAATCCGGATTTTCTGGAAACATTTTCAATATCAAGCGGAGCAAACTGAAAAAGCGGTTTGCCGTTTCCGGCAATAATGATTTTCTCTCCTGCCGGATATTTTTCAATCAGATTTGGAAATTCTGTTTGCGCTTCAGAAATATTTATAATCATATAAAACACTCTTTCTTTAAAGTGGATGGATCTTCACTGTGTATAAAGATTGGCAAACACCTCCCAGAAATCCGGGAAGGATTTTTCCACGCACATTTCGTTTGTGATCCGCACGCCGGGGACTTTCAGCCCGGCCACGGCCATGCACATGGCCATGCGGTGGTCGTTGTAGGTTTCGATTTCCGCGCCGTGCAGGATTTTTCCGCCTTGGATGATGAGACTGTCTTCCGTGGCTTTTATATCCGCTCCCATTTTGGACAGTTCCGTTGCCACTGCGGTCAGGCGGTCGCATTCCTTGGCTTTGAGATGGGCCACATTGCGGATGAGGGTTGTTCCTTCGGCAAAGGCCGCAACCACAGCCAGGGTGGGAACCACATCGGGCATATTGCCCATATCCGTTTCTATTCCTCTGAGTTTTCCGCCAATGAGTGTAATGCCGTCCGCTTCCCGGATGATTCTGCATCCCATCTGTTCAAAGCATTGGGTAAGCCCCACATCTCCCTGCCGGGAATCGCCGTTGATGCCTTTGACTTTAACAGTTCCACCTGTCACTGCGGCCGCGGCCCAGAAGTAACCGGCATTGGAAGCATCCCCTTCCACGGTGAAGGAACCGGAGCGGTAGAGCTGATTTCCGGGTACAGTAAAGTGTTCGTATCCCTTCCGTTCCAAAGAGATTGCGAAACGCTGCATAATATCGGTTGTCAGATCAATATAGGGTTTGGAAACCGGGCCTTCAGTGACCTGAATCTCCATTCCCTTTTTTGTGCAGGGAGCCATGAGCAGCAGGCCGGAAAGATACTGACTGCTGACAGCGCAGCGGATCTGCACCTTTCCGCCTTTTACATCCCCCCCGGTGATTTCCACCGGGGGACATCCGTTTCCATTGATGGATTTGGCTTCCACTCCGGCCTGTGTCAGTGCTTCCAGCAGATCGCGGATGGGACGTTCTTTCATTCTTTCCGTTCCGGTCAGTATGCTGCGCCCTTTGGCAAGGGCCGCTATGGCCGTGAGCAGACGCATGGAGGTTCCGGAATTGGCCAGGTAAATCTCTTCGGCAGCGGTGAGACTGCCGGATGTTCCGTTAATAATAAACTGCCCGTCCCTGTCCTCCACCAAAACCCCGAATGCCTTCAGTGCATCCAGGGTCAGGAGGGTGTCTTCGCTGCGCAGTGCGTTGGACACGGTGCATGGGCCGTCGGAAAGAGCGGCCGCGATGAATGTCCGGTGCGTGTAACTTTTGGAACCGGGTACGGTGATTTCTGCCTGAATCGTTTTTTGTGGTCTGATTTCTATCATTGATTGCTTCCCAATGCCGGTAGCAATAATGGTGGGCTTCACTCTGCTTCACCCACCCTGCGGCACAAAATTGGATAATAAATTATAAGTAATGCGAATTAAGGGTTAAACCAATCCCGAAGGGATGACATGATTATAGAAAACATATTAAAATAAAATATTTAATCCCGAAGGGATGGCATGATTATGTCACCCCTCCGGGGTTTCAGGATGTTCTGTAAATTCTTTTTCTATAATCATATCAGCCCTTCGGGCTTGTTTCCGTCCGACTCTTAATTCGCATTGAAGAAGGGTGGATACTGGAAGAATACCGGCACAGGATAATGTCTTGCACATTTTTTCTGTCAATATCCTTGCTTTGAAAAGGATTTATCACAGGGTGTTTCAGAAAACGGAGTGACATCAATCATTCTGAATGTATGAGGAACCGGATTTTGAGGAACAGAATCCATGCTGGCAATAAGGGCGGATTTTGTCTGTTCCTCGGTTTCCGACAAGGCAGGTGTTTCATGCAGATAAAATATCCTGACTAGGACTTACGCAGTTGAATTTTAACTGTTTGAATTTATTATGTGCCTTAAAAATTGACAGTCAATAAAAACAGCAGATTATATTTCAACTGCGTAAGTCCTACTGACATACTGTTTTCAGTTTTTTTCTTTCATTACGGTTCTTTTTTGTTTTCCTTATTTGCGATTACAGGGTGTTATAAAATCAGATTTTATAGGATTGCACAAATCAAGGAATTTTTGCCGCTTTCCGCATAATATTAATAGTTTCAGGCAATCCCAGCACCTTGTCGTTATTAATATCTTCGATATAGGATATATCACCCACATCTATACCTACAAGCATCTGCATCAGCAGTATGGCATTTTGCAGATAAGTCTGATAATCGCTATACGGATCAGATGTAAGATAAGGATTATAATCCGCATAATTGCTGATAACATTCCCTTTTCCGCCGGGATTGTAAAGCCCTCCGGTATCTCTGTCATCTGAACTGTCTAAAGGGCCGGTCTCATCTCCCCAATAATTGTTTTCAACATTAACCACAATTTCCGGTGAATCATTATGCAGTCCTCCGGGGGTATTGTTCATGACTGCATTGAATCTGAACATGGGATTTGAGGAAGTCAGATATACGCCATAATTGTAGCAGCTTCGGATTCGGTTCCCTGCAAAAGAAGGAGAGGCATTCAGCATCTGAATTCCGTATCCGTTACTTTTTTCGATTATGCTGTTTCTGATTTTCAATGAAGATGTTTCAATTTCAATCTGGGAACCCAAAGCCCCGCCATAGCGGACTTCGGCATAATTCAGCAGACTGTTTTCACTGGTGGAACTGAAATATAATCTGCCCCAGTCACCGGGAGACGGGCTGGTGGCTTGTTCATCTCCATTGCTGTCTCCTCCGAGCGTATCATCTGTGTATGATGTGAAATAAATCCTGTTGTCATCAGATCCGTCTGCTATAAGGGTTCCGTTCACCGTTATACTTTTACCTGAAGAAAACTTGACTACCGCTCCGGGTTCAACCGTCAGTTTCTTCCATACGGGAACAGTCAGCGTACCGGAAACCAGCCATGTCATTCCGCTGTGCCATGTCCGATCTCCATCAAGGGTTCCGGAAATCAGTATGGCATTGTCATAATTGTTTTCAAAAAATATGTTGTTCTGGACAGTGACATTCACGGAACCGGGCAGTTCCAGACCGTATCCTGTGTTGTTCTGAATCGTATTTCCGGTAAACACTGCTTTTGATGATGACGCATAAATTCCGGATTTCATGCTGTTCTGAATCATGCATCCGGTAATGGTGGGAGATTCTCCGCTGATATAAATTCCATGATTGCTGCTGCTGTCAATCAGACTGTTGCTGAGAGTCAAAGAAGATGTCTGAATATAGATCTGAGCGGAGGAAGATCCGCCATACCGGACTTCTGTGTAATTCAGCACATTGTCTGTACTGGTGGAAGTGAAATACAATCTGCCCCAGTCACCGGGAGCCGGAGTGGTGGCTTCTTCATCCCCATTGGTATCACCGCCCACTGTGTCATCTCTGTATGAAGTGAAATAAATCCTGCTGTCTGCTGATCCCTCTGCTGTCAGGGTTCCGTTTACTGTCAGACTGGCACCTGAAGAAAATTTGACAACTGCTCCGGGTTCAACAGTCAGTTTCTTCCATATGGGAACAGTCACTGTGGAAGAAAGCAGCCAGGTTATCCCGCCCTGCCATATCTCATCACTATCAAGGGTTCCGGAAATCAGGATGGCATTGTATTTGTTTCCGGAAAGGGTGCTGTTTTGGACAGTGGCGTTCACAGAATAGGGCATTTCAAGACCGTATCCGGCGTTGTCTTTAATCGTGTTTCCGCTGAACACGCCTTTGGATGAGGAAGCATAAATTCCGGATTTCCCGCTGTTCTGTATCGTGCATCCGGTCAGGGTCGGGGAAACTTTATAAATATAAACACCGTAATCTTTGCTGTTTTCAATCACACTGTTGCTGACGGTCAGAGCAGATGTGCTGACTTCCACAGTGCCGCGTACCGATGAGCCTCCGTACCGTATTACGTTATAATTCAGCATATTGTCTGTGCTGGTAGAACTGAAACTCAGTCTGTTCCAATCTCCGGCAGCCGGAAGAGTTGCCCCCAAATCTCCGTTGCTGTCTCCCCCAACTGTGTCATCTTTGACGGATGTGAAATAAATTTTACTGGCTACAGTTCCCACAGCATTCAAAGTTCCGTTCACTGTCAGACTGTCACCAGAAGAAAATTTGACAACTGCTCCGGGTTCAACAGTCAATATCTTTCCTGCCGGAACAGTAACCGTGGAGGAAAGCAGCCATATCATTCCGGAGTACCATATCCGATCACCATCAAGGGTTCCGGAAATCAGAATGGCATTGGCATAACTGTTTCCGGAAATAATGTTGTTCAGGATAGTGGCGTTCACAGAACCGGGCAGTTCAAGACCGTATCCTGTGTTGTTTTTGATTGTGTTTCCGGTGAACACGCCTTTGGATGAGGAAGCATAAATCCCTGATCCTGTATTGTTCTGTATTGTGCATCCGGTGATGGCAGGGGAAGCTCCGCTGATATACACCCCATCATTTTTGTTGCTCTCAATCAGGCTGTTGCTGAGGGTCAAAGAAGAAGTGCTGATGCCCACAGATACAGCATAACGGATTACGGTATAATTCAAAAAATTTTCTGTACTGGTGGAACCAAAATTCAGCCTGTTCCAATCCCCTAATGCCGGAAAGGTTGCCCCCAAATCTCCGTTGCTGTCTCCGCCAACTGTGTCATCTTTGACGGAAGTGAAGTAAATTTTGCTGACTGCAGTTCCCACAGCATTCAAAGTACCGTTCACAGTAAGACTGTCACCAGAAGAAAATTTGACAACTGCTCCGGGTTCAACAGTCAATATCTTTCCTGCCGGAACAGTAACCGTGGAGGAAAGCAGCCATGTTATTCCGCTCTGCCATGTCCGGTCACCATCAAGGGTTCCGGAAATCAGTATAGCATTGTATTTATTTCCGGAAAAATTGTTGTTCTGGAGAGTGGTGTTCACAGAAACGGGCAGTTCTAGACCGTACCCTTTGTTGTTCTTAATCGTGTTGCCGGTGAACACACCTTTGGATGAAGATGCATAAATTCCTGATTCTGTGCAATTTTGTATTGTACATCCGGTAACGGTCGGGGATGCACCATAGATATAGATTCCGTCTTTTTCACTGCTGTCAATCAGACTGTTACTGATGGTTAACGATGATGTACGGATTTCCATAGAACCGTATCCTGAACCACCATATCGAATTACAATATAATTCAAGTTATTGTCTATACTTGTCGAAGTAAAATACAGTCTGCTCCAATCCCCGGAAGCAGGGAGAGTTGCCTCCAAATCTCCGTTGCTGTCTCCGCCAACTGTGTCATCCTTGACGGAAGTGAAGTAAATTTTGCTGACCGCAGTTCCCACAGCATTCAAAGTACCGTTCACAGTCAGACTGTCACCAGAAGAAAATTTGACAACTGCTCCGGGTTCAACAGTCAATATCTTTCCTGCCGGAACAGTAACCGTGGAGGAAAGCAGCCATGTCACTCCGGAATACCATGTCCGATCACCATCAAGGGTTCCGGAAATCTGGATGGCATCGCCATAACTGTTTCCGGAAATAATATTGTACAGGATAGTGGCATTCACAGAACCTGGGAATTCAAGACCGTAACCTTTGTTGTTTTTTATTGTGTTTCCGTTGAACACTCCTTTGGATGAGGAAGCATAAATCCCTGATCCGTTGTTGTTTTGTATCGTACATCCGGTAACGGTTGGGGATGCACTATAGTAAGCATAAATTCCGGATTTCCCGCTGTTTTGTATCGTGCATTCGGTAATGATCGGGGATGCTTCGCTGATAGACATCCCATAATTTTTGATGCTCTCAATCAAACTGTTGCTGAGGGTCAGAGAAGAAGTCCGAATATTGAGAATACTCCCGTATCTGATTACAGTATAATTCAATAAACTGTCTGTACTTGTGGAAACAAAATACAAACCATCCCAATCCCCGGTTGCCGGAAGAGTTGCGCCCATATCTCCGTTGGTATCTCCGCCTGTATCATCTTTATACGAGGTGAAATAAATCCTGCTGCTTGCAGTTCCGTTAGCCTTCAGAGTGCCGTTCACTGTCAGTCCCGTATAAGAATACTTAAATTTAACAATCACTCCGGCTTCAATTGTCAGGGTAATGCCTGCATTTACAGTTACATCGCCTGTCACCAAATAGGGACTGTTTGCCAGTGTCCACACTGTGGGAGTGCTGATCGTACCGCTTACATTGACAGCAACCGCATTTCCGCTTAAAAGAAGCAGAAAAGAACAAAGCATAAAAACCATCTGAAATTTTTTTAATTTTTCCATAAATGCCTCATTATCAGAATTTCATTATATCTCATAAAAATTAGCATTTCAGAATAATACAGGAAATACATATAGTGCTTCAATTTTGTTTTTTCCTGGCATATTTTTTGCTATCTGTTCGGATTGCGAGAAAATGATCGTTTCGGACTAAAAAACTACAAAAACTGATTGAAAAGGTAAGTTTTCGGACTTTCGCAATTTTTATGCCAGGAAAAACCGAAGTTGGAATACTATACATAGAAAAATATACCGCAATAGACAATTAAGATAATTATCTTGTAAATATTTCTGATTGCATAATTTATTCCGAGATATAGATAGTACAGCAGTCCGTAAATTCGTCCCCCTCTTTCCTCCCGAATCCGGGAAGCAGGAGCTTCCGTCACTTGGGTTCCCAAGCAGGAGCTTGGGAACCAGAAAAATTTGATGGTCCCGTAAAAAGTCCGGAAATTAGGTTTTGATACAGATTAACGCTCTGATTTTATTAATATCATTTTTTGAAATTTGGACTTTTTACCGATTCATCAAATTTAACAATCACTCCGGCTTCAATTGTCAGGGTAATGCCTGCATTTACAGTTACATCGCTTGTAACTACATCATATTCAGAAAAATTTCTGTCTGACCAAACAGAGGTTCAGTTTTCAGCTATCTTTGATTGATTTGTTTATGGCAACAATACAAATCCCATTCCCACATGGGTAAAATGAGCATCTCCAGTGATAATTTCTGAAATGTCAAGTTCCTGCATAACAGCCATTGAGGTCAGATCCGTAAACGAAATATCCGGTTTATCGTGAAATCGGATTCGTAATACCTGTGCAGCTTCAAAACGTTCCGGCGTAATCCACTCACATCCGATATATCGTTCTTCAATGGCTTTTGAAATAATTTCAACAGATTTTCGTGCTGCATCAAAGTGAACACGTTTGAACAGGAGTGTATAAGATCGGAAGAGCACATAATCAGTGGTGACGATTTTTTTCCGTGTTTGTCGGATGTTTTGATAAAGCCCGGTCACTTCCTGATGACGGGATTCCTTACGGTTGAAAATATTGATCCAACCCCATGTATCAATAAATACGGTCTTCATACCGTACCGTACAGGATATCATCAACCGTCTCAGAAAAAGGAGTGACATCAATCATCCCGAATGCACGAAGAACCGGATCTGCTTCCGGTGGTAAAAACCGGCTGTCATCTGCTGTACCTGCCATATCTGACTGCTTATATTTAAGATATTGGATAAAGTTTTGTAACTCAGTGAGATACGGATTTGGCAAATGCTCTATCTCAAATATTATTTTCTGCCTGTTTGAATGAATATGTTCCATAGCATTTCCCATTTCTATGCTGATGTCATACAGTGGCTTCGCGCCCCATGCTTTCACATGGTTTGCCCTTTTCGATTTTTCTCACGATAAAGTATATTCGGGGAAAAAGTCAAGAAAAAATTGATGGTCTCGTAAAAAGTCCGAAAATCAGGTTTTGATGCATATTAACACTCTGATTTTATTAATAGCAATTTTTGAAATTTGGACTTTTTACCGATTCATCAAAATTGCTATAATAAAAATTTATAAAATATAGATTTTAACAATTATCCATCTGAAATAATTTTGCATATCGAATTCAGATAAGTTTCTGTCGGCTCAATTAAGGGTTTAAGCGTATTTTTGTCAAAATACACAGAATCCATATCATCAGACAGGAGTTATGTATTAAAATTTCAGGAAATTCGGCTTAAAACTTATAAAAGGTCTGTGAACTCCTCAACTGTCAAACCGGCTTCACGGATAATTGCCCGCAGCGTTCCTTTTGCGACTTCCCGATGATCCGGAACCACAATTCTCCGATGCGGATATTCTGACTGCCGCAGCACAATATGGCTCCCTTTCTGACGGTCTTTTTCATAGCCGATCCTGAGAAGAGCAGCCACAACTTCACGCCCTGAAATGCGGGGTAAAACACTCATACCACCTCAATAATTTCTTCATAAATCGGTGGCGGCACAGGGTCATCATGTGCTTTCAGACTCTCCAGATAAACAGAAACCGCTTCCTGAATATTATTCAATGCCTCTTTCCGGGTATTCCCCTGGGAGATACATCCGGGCAGAGCGGGAACTTCCGCAACAAAGATTCCGTCTTCATCCTGTTCAATCATAACACGGTATTTCATCGTTTCACCTCCTGATGGCGTTTTTTTCCGATTGAAGATATTGATTCGACCCATGTATCAATAATCTTCAATCCCTTATGGATATTTTTCAAAGGGGTTGTAAGGTATTATAATCGGAAATATCTTTTTTTCTACAGATGTATTTCTTTAACCATTCCTGAAAAGCAGCATCCAATGTACTGTTTTCTGCACGGGCTTTTTCTATAGTTTTTAAGATAATCTTTGGAACCTTGATATTAAAGGGTTCTGTTTTGGATAACAAGTGTGTAAATGTATAACTATTTGAAATACTGAATTATATATTTATAAAAAACACAAATAGA
>JAABRU010000065.1 GCA_011390755.1 Desulfobacteraceae bacterium
CGGAAAATCTGGCAGAAATCCCCAGAGACCGTCTTATGACAATGCTTATGGAAATCCCGCTTCCCTGATAAACCGGGCGGCCATATTTTTCTTCAGCAATACGGATGATGAACCGGTAAAAAGTCATTTTTCCGGAATTCAGCCTTAATAAAATCAGCTTGTTAAATTACTGAAAAACCCGGATTTCGGACTTTTTACATATTCATCACGGATGATTCTGTAAAAAGCCGTTTATGGAAAATTTTACTGCATGATACATTCAAAAAAAGGGTAGCGGGTCAAATCCGCTGATAAATGGGATTTCCCATTGTAAGGGCCTACTGCATACACCCGTCAGCGGGGTGTCCGGGGGCCTGTGCAGTACGCCCCAGCAGAAAAATCAGGGGATTTGCCCCACTGCCAGAAAAAGGTTTCGGAAGGGAAAACCGGAAAGGAAAAAAATGAAAACACGTCTGACAATTCTTTGTGAAAATTCTGTGGGACTTCCGTTTAAGGTGGTCGGAGAACACGGTTTTGCCTGCTACCTGGAAAATGAAAAAGGCTGCTGGCTGTTTGATACCGGTCAGGGATTCGGTATTATACAGAATTCCCTGGCATTAAAAAAAGATCTCCGGAAAATTGAATCTGTTCTCATCAGCCACGGCCATTACGACCATACCGGCGGGCTGCCTGCTGTGCTCGGTATGCGGGGGGAATGTGAGGTCTACGGTCATCCGGCCATGTTTACGGAACGGTACATCCTTTTTCAGGGAATAAAACGGGATATCGGTATTCCTTTCCGCCGCAGTTTTCTGGAATCTCTGGGAGCGGATTTCCGTCTGCATACCGGCATGACTGAAGTCGGCCCGGGTATTTTCCTGACCGGGGAAATTCCCCGGAAAACAGATTTTGAAAAAGGGGATGCCAATATGACGGCCTGTATGCCGGACGGAAAAATCGTACAGCCCGATCCCATCCCTGACGATCTGTCCCTGATTGTCAATTCCGACAAAGGTCTTATTCTGGTGCTGGGCTGCGCCCATGCCGGACTGGTAAATATCCTGAATTATGTTACAGAACAGACCGGGCAGGATCGCATTTATGCGGTCATCGGAGGAACGCATCTGGGTTTTTGCAGTGAAACACAGTTTACAGAAACAGTGAATGCACTGAATCATTACGGTGTTGAAAGAATCGGTGTATCCCACTGCACGGGCCTGCAAAATGCAGCCCGTCTTCGCTCCCTTATGCAGGATCGTTTTTTCTTCGGATGCGTCGGGGCCGTACTGGAAGGATAATATGATAACGGGTCAAATCCGTTGGCAGTGGGTCAGACCGGCTGATTTGAAATTCCCCTCCCCCGGCGGGAGGGGTTAGGGAGGGGGATTCAACCGATTTGACCCACTACCAATCCGTTGATGAACCGGATTCCGTCCTCTCCCGGAAGCCTGCATACACCCGGCATGGGCGGCTCCGGGGCATATGCAGCAGGCCCTTACAAAAAAAATCAACGGATGCGGGCTACTGCCGATAATATTTGTGAATAAAATATTTTTTCATTGATTGATAAGTAGCAAAAGGAGATGATGTATGGAATTTTATGCAAGGGATGTGATGGTCAGTAATTTCAGCAGTATTTCCGCCAATGCCTCTGTCCGCGGGGCAGTGGAGAAAATTCTGAATGCGAAATTGCGCCCCAGCAGTTTTAAAACCCAGAGTCTGATGGTTACCGATGAATTCGGAAAACTGGCCGGGGTGGTATCCATCTATGATATTCTGTTTCATTTCAGACCTTCCATTTTGCAGTACGGACTGGATTCAATTGCGGAATGGCAGGGCAGACTGAAACCCTTTCTGAAAGAATTTGAAAACAAAACGGTTGAACAGGTAATGAATTTTCCGGTGCTGACCGTTTCCCCCGACGATCACCTCATGGTGGTTCTGGATACCATGATTAAGAAAAAATGCCGCCGTCTGCCGGTGGTGGAAGATGACAAGTTATTGGGCATTGTCTATCAGCCCGAGGTGTTTATGAAAATTTTCGGAAGCTGGGAAAAATAATGCTGAATTGTAAATGTTGAATGTTAAATGATGGTGGGCAGGGCTTCGCTTCTGCCCGCCCGGCGTTGTTTATAATATAAAGGCAATGCCGTTTCCTTAAGACCCCCCTCCCGCAGGGGGAGGGGGATTATTTTGTTAAGGCAACAGCATTGTCCCGCCGGGGGAGGGGACTTTCTGCTTAAGGAAACGGCATTGAATGTAAAGGAATAACAATGAATATCCGGCAAATGGCCATTCAGGCCAAAAGCGCTGCCATTCAACTGGCCGCTGTGACAGGTGAAGGGAAAAACAGGGCGTTGGAAGAGATTGCCCTGGCTTTGGAAAGGAACCATGCGGAAATTATTGCGGCCAACCGGGCCGATCTGGAACGCTCGGAAAAGGAAAATCTGGCGGCTCCGCTCCTGAAACGCCTGAAATTTGATGAAAATAAAATCAGAGAGGCAAATGAGGGAATCCGCAGTCTGATCCGGCTTGCGGACCCGGTGGGGGAAACCCTGAGTGCCAAAGAACTGGATGAAGGACTGGAACTGTATCAGGTCACCTGTCCCATCGGTGTCATCGGTGTGATATTTGAATCCAGACCCGATGCCCTGGTGCAGATATCCTCCCTCTGCCTGAAAAGCGGAAATGCGGTTCTGCTCAAAGGCGGCAGTGAGGCTGCGGAAACCAACCGCATCCTGGCCCGTATCATCCATGAAGCCTCGGTAAAAGCCGGAATTCCCCAGGGCTGGCTGGCATTGGCCGAAACCCGTGCGGATGTGTCTGAAATGCTGGGAATGGATGAATATATTGACCTGATGATCCCGCGGGGCAGTAATGAATTTGTCCGGTATATCATGGACAATACGAATATTCCGGTGCTGGGACATGCGGACGGCATCTGCCATGTTTTTATTGACAAAGAAGCAGAGCCGGATATGGCTGTCCGTATTGCCCTGGACAGCAAAACCCAGTATGCGGCCGTGTGCAATGCGGCTGAAAGCATTCTGGTACACAAAGACATGGCAGAATATATTCTTCCCCTCCTGAAAAAAGCCCTGGAAGCCAAAGGGGTGGAAATCCGCGGATGTGAAAAAACCCGGAATATCATTGATGTAAAACCGGCAACAGAAGAGGACTGGGCAACAGAATACCTGGACCTGACTGTCTCTGTAAAAATAACAGAAAGCATGGCGGAGGCCATAGACCATATCAACCGCTACGGTTCCGGGCATACGGATGTCATTGTAAGTCAGGACAGGGCCCGGGGGCTTCATTTTATGGATTATACGGATTCCGGGGATGTGTTTTTCAACTGCAGCAGCCGTTTCAGTGACGGATTCCGCTACGGCCTGGGCGCGGAAGTGGGGATCAGCACCAGTAAAATCCATGCCCGCGGCCCGGTGGGGCTGGAGGGGCTTCTCATTTACAAATGGCGGCTCATGGGACAGGGACATATTGTAGCCGATTATTCCGGAGACAATGCAAAATCATTCACCCACCGTAATCTTCAGAAAAAATTCTTGTAACCTTCCTGAAAAAAAGTTATAATCAAAATTTTACTATCAATATTTTCCGCTAGCGCCCTCCAATGTCATTGACGTAAGCAAAATATTCCCCTCCCCCGGGCCGGGGGAGGGGAGGGGCAATGCTGCTGACTTAGAGTCTATCCGAAAACCTGTTTTCCGGTGTTTTAAACCCCTGCTTCCACCGGGTTTAAAAATCTGTTTCGGAGGTTTTCGGATAGGTTCTTAAGGTCGGAGGAGTGTCAAACTTACAGTTTGACATGCTGAAATTATTTAAAAAAAGACGTGCTAAACTGTAAATTCAGCACTCCTCCGGTCTTAAGGCAACAGTATTGCCTTTAAGGGAGGGGAGCCTGCGGAAATCAATCTGCTTTGGGAATAATTTTATGGGACTTTTATCATCAACGGTTTCCATCACCCGCTATAAAGTGGAAGGGAAGCTGGAAGAACCGGTTATGGAAAATGTCATCCGGGGGCTCCGGAAAAACAGTCTGGTGGAAATTGATAACGAACCTTTGGAAAAAGCCGTGGGATGGACATCTTTTGAAACACCCTTCCTGCCACGGTTTGAAGGGGATTCTTTTATTGTCGGCAGTCATTTTCTTTTTTCCCTGCGCATTGACAAAAAAAGCATCCCTGCCAAAATTGTGAAAAAATATTTTGACGCGGAAGTTGCCAAACGCCTGGCCGAAAGCGGAAGAGAGCACCTGTCCCGTAATGAAAAACAGGATGCCAAAGAGCATGTTGTCAATGTTCTCAGCCTGCGCATTCCCGCAACCCCCAGTATGTATGATATCCTGTGGAGTTATGAGGATGCCTCCCTCTGGTTCTTCTCCACCCAGAAGGCGGCAAATGAGGAACTGGAAACCCTGTTCACCAAATCTTTCCGCCTGACACTGATCCGTCTTTTTCCCTATACAGTGGCAGATCTGAGTGCCGGTCTTTCCGAAGCCGACCGGGATGCCCTGTCCAAACTGAACCCTTCCCGCTTTACGGAGTAAACAATGCTGGATATTTCTGTTTCATATAACCGGTATAAATTTCTGGGATACGAATTTCTGACCTGGTTATGGTATCTTATGGAAAAAGACCGGGAGATGCTGCGCCGCATGGACCCGGAGATGACAGAACTGGATATGGGCAACCGTATCCTGCTGGAAAACCATATTCATGATGCCGTGGAAAGCATTACCATCAGGGGGGATGATGCCGGTCTGGAAGAAGGCATTCTGGCCCTGCGCAAGGGAGCCTTTGTTACAGAACTCAGTCTTATTTACAAATCCGGAGACCAGGAATGGCGGTTTACGGTAAAAGGGGAAAGTTTCCACATTGCCAATCTCAAGGTCCCGGAAAGCGGTGTGGTGGAAACAAAAGACGATATGGAAGGAGCCGTGCTGGAAAAATATTATCTGTATGAAAAAGCCCTGCGCTGGCTGGATACATTTTTTAGCTATTTCATCAAACTCAGATTATCCGAAGACTGGCAGGCGGAAGTGATTCCGCAGATGCGGAAATGGATTGCGTCATAAGTGTCTTTACAAATCAGAGAGATACTGGGCGAAATCAGGAATGTGGAAATTATTGCAAAAGGGGCATCTGTAAAAATCAGGAAAAGGCTTGCAAAGCTATACGGACACGGTAACTGGAAAAAAATGAAAGGTATTGCCGGAGTCCGGCTTTCTGACGGTTCTGTCAGACAGGCCGAAATTCACTGGTTTGAAACCCGCGGCATTGGAAAAAAGAATATAAAAGTCAAATATTGATGGTTTCGTAAAAAGTCAAAACCTAAAATTTTCAGCGCAACATGTTGTGTATAATTGCTCCGGTAATCGCTATATAATGTAGCAAAATTTTTATCGAAGGACTTTTTACGGGTTCATCAAATATTACATTGGTGAACAGATATGATAAATCAACTGGAAGGGAAAAAACTTGTTATCTGTATTGATGAATCGGTAAAAAGTCCAAATTTCAAAAATCGCTATTAATAAAATCAGAGATTTAATATGTATCAAAACCTGATTTTCGGACTTTTTACGAGACCATCTGTATTGATAACAGAGAAAATGAGGCATCGCTGGATCAATGGAAGGTGTATCGGTGTTTACCTGACCCGGAAGCAGAGATGCACAGTGAAATCCGTATAATTGATGAAGAAGGGGAAGATTACCTGTATCCGTCCGCGTGTTTTTCTCCGGTTTTACTGGAACCTGCTGCTGCGAAAAAAATCATCATGCAGAAGCAGAATATAACTATATAAAATTATTAAAATATTATTTATATAGCAGATATATCCGATAACAATGAAGAAGCTATCCGAAAACCTCCGAAACCGATTTTGGGAACCGGTGAAAACAGGGGTTCAGAATACCGGAAGACAGGTTTTCGGATAGGCTCTAAAAGCTGTTTTTTCCTTGTAACCATCCATCACAAAGGCATAGAAGGAGACCGAAAAATGATTCACTACAGAAAACATGTCATACTTTTTGTACTGCTTGTTTTTTTGACAGCTCCTTCTGTTTCCGCAGAGGAAATCCGGTTGGGGCTGGAACCCCTTCCGCCGCTGATTGCGGATGAGAACCGCGGCTATACCGTTGACCTGCTGAAAGAGATTGAAAAAAATTCCGGTTTCACCTTCCGGATTATCATCATGAATTATATCCGGGCAAAGAAGATGCTCAAAGAAAATAAACTGGACATGATCGGTCATGTACCCTGCGGACTGGAAACCGAAGAATTTTACGGATATGCTCAGGAACTGAAATGGAGTGTGAAAACACCGGCGGATCTGTATGTGATGGATAAAAACAAACTGAATGATATAAAAAATCTGAAAATCGGAATTCCAAGCGGAAACGAGGATTTTGCAGCGGAAATTCTCGGCGTTTCCAAAGAACATTTTTATCCCGGAAAACTGGAAAACCTGCCAAAAATGCTGCAAATCGGCAGAATAGATGCCTTCTGGTTTGAAAGAGCCTCCACCATGACCACCCTGGAAAAACTGAAAATCAGTCAGGTGTATTATAAACAGATACCGGCACATGCGGTTTTATCCGGTTTTGCTGTAAGAAAAGATGAAAAAGGGGCCGAACTGAAAGAAAAACTGGACGCACTGATGCTGAAAGTGAATCCCGAAGGAATTTTCAAAGAATATCTGAAATATGCAGATATGCCGGAACAGGGTGTGTTTGAACTGCCGAAAAAATGATGCGTAACAATATAAAAGTTGGCGGATTTCTTACAATGATTGATTTTTCACTATACAAAGACCGGGTATCCGAATTATGCCGGACACAGGGTGTGAAAAAATTATATATTTTTGGTTCCGCTGTCCGGAATGATTTCAATGAAAAAAGTGATATAGATTTTTTACTTTCTTTTCATGAAGGCGGCAATCAGTTTAAAAGATATTTTCAGATGAAATACGGTCTGGAAAATATTTTTAAGCGGAAATGTGATCTGCTCATGGAGGATGGCATCAGAAACCCTTTACTGGCCGGATATATCCATCAGGAAAAACAGGTATTTTATGAAACATGACCCCAAAGTATGTTTTATTGATGTGCTGAATGCCTGTCAGCAGATTCTGGACTTTACAAAATCTGTCAGTTTTGAGGAATACCGCAGCAATGACCTGATTACGTCTGCTGTTGAACGTAAGTTTGAGATTATCGGTGAAGCACTGAACCGGGTAAGAAAGACTGATCCTTCACTATTGGAAATAATAACGGATTCTGAACAGATCATCGGTTTCCGCAATGTAATAATCCACGGATATGATGCAATTTCTGACAGAATTGTATGGGATACGGTAAAAGAATCCATCCCGCTGCTGCTCAGAGAAGTCAGTCATATACTCAGCAAATGATACGGAACTGCTTATTATTTTTTATACATATGAGGTAAAACATGAAATTCATCATCAACAAAAGCGACATCCGGACCATACTGGCCAAAGTGCAGGGTGTGGCCGGACGGAAAACCAACCTGGCCATTACGGAAACCGTGCTTCTGGAAGCGGAAAAGGACGGCATACGCATCACCGCCACCGATTTGGAAACCGGTTTTGAGGGCTTTTATTCCGCTGCTGTGGAAAGCACGGGCAGCATTGCCATCAATGCCAAGAAATTTTTTGAAATTGTACGGGATTTTCCCAAAGAGGATATTCATATCCACGAAGTGGAAAACCGCTGGATCCAGATCGGAAACCAGAATATCGAATACCATATTGTGGGCATGAATCCCGAAGATTTTCCCGACAGTCCCAAAATCGGGGATGTCCGTTTTTTTGAAATGGATGCTTTTTCTCTGCGGGGAATGATTGAAAAAACCATTATCATCAGCGGAGCAGCCGATGACAAGCGCGCCCATATCAACGGGGTCTATTTTGAAAAATGCGAAAGCGGGGATCAGAAACTGCTCCGCATGGTATCCACAGACGGCAGCCGTCTTTCCACTGCCGATGATCCCTATGAAGGGGAAGAACCCGAATTTGAAAACGGTGTACTGATTCCCAAAAAAGGCCTGAATGAGGTTCTGAAATTTCTGGAACCCGAAGGAAGTGTGCAGGTCGGGCTGAAGGACAACCATTTTATTGTAAAAAAAGAAAGTGAAACTGTCACCATCCGCCTGCTGGAAGGGGATTTTCCCAAATACGGCGATATTATTGCACGGGGACAGGGAGTTGAAATCCGGCTGGACAGAAAAGAATTCCTCATGATGCTCAAACGCATGTCCATTCTTTCTTCGGATAACTATAAGGGTGTTGTATTTAATTTCAGTGAAAACCGTCTTCTGATTACAGCCACCAATCCGGATCTGGGGGAATCCAAGGAAGAAATGCCCATTGCATATGAGGAGGAAAAAATCGAGGCGGCCTTTAATCCCCGCTTTTTTATCGAATCCCTGGGAGTCATCAGTGAAAATACGGTTGTCCTGCATATCATCAACGGGGAACGGCCCTGTCTGGTGGAAGGGGAAAATAATCAGCGTTATTTAAGTGTGATCATGCCGATGAGAATATGACAAACGAAAATAAAACATATACTGCCGAAAATATTAAGATTCTGGAAGGACTGGAGGCAGTCCGCAAACGTCCTTCCATGTATATCGGAAATGTGGATACAGAAGGGCTGCATCATCTGGTCTACGAAGTCGTGGACAACAGTATTGATGAGGCCATGGCCGGTTACTGCGATACCATAGCCGTTACCATCCACACAGACAACAGTGTCAGTGTTCTGGATAACGGCAGGGGAATTCCTGTGGGATTCCATGAAAAGGAAAAAATGCCCGCACTGGAAGTGGTGCTGAGCAAACTGCACGCAGGCGGAAAATTCGACCGGGATTCCTATAAAGTATCCGGAGGACTTCACGGGGTGGGTATTTCCGTGGTCAATGCCCTGTCGGAATTTCTGGACGTGGAAATCTATACCGGCGGGCAGATTCATCACCAGATCTGGTCCAGGGGTAAAAAAACATGTGAACTGGAAGTTACCGGAAATACAGAAAAACAGGGTACAAAAATCCGTTTCCGGCCCGATACGGAAATCATGAACCCCAATGATTTCAACTATGAAACCCTGTCCAAACGGCTGCGGGAACTGGCATTCCTCAACCAGGGCGTAAAGATCACCATTGAAGATGAACGCTCGGATGCCAAGGATGAGTTTCATTATGAAGGGGGACTGGCTGAATTTGTGACTTATCTGAACCGCCGTCACAATGCAGTGCATCCGCCGATCTTTTTTCAGGGAGAAAGAAACGATGTGCAGATTGATGTGGCCATTCAGTATAATGATACCTATACGGAACGCCTGCTGTCCTTTGCCAACAATATCAACACAGTGGAAGGCGGGTTCCACCTTATCGGTTTCAAGGCCGCGCTGACCCGTACCCTGAACCAGTATGTTTCCGGCGAAAACCTTCCCAAAAACATGCAGGCCAAAATCGGGGGGGATGATGTGCGTGAGGGGCTGACAGCCATTATCAGTGTGCGCATCAAAGAACCCCAGTTTGAGGGCCAGACCAAGACCAAACTGGGGAACAGCGAGGTCAAGGGGCTGGTGGAATCCCTGGTGAATGAAAAACTGGCGACTTATCTGGGAGAAAATCCGGCAGTCGCCAAAAAGATCATTGCCAAGGCCGTGGATGCGGCACGGGCCAGGGATGCGGCAAGACGGGCCAGGGATCTGGCCCGGAGCAAAGGCGCGCTGATGGATTCCACCCTGCCGGGAAAACTGGCCGAATGCCAGGAATCCGATCCGGCCCTGCGGGAAATTTTTCTGGTGGAGGGCGACAGTGCGGGCGGCTCTGCCAAACAGGGACGGGATCGCAAATTCCAGGCCATTCTCCCCCTCAAGGGGAAAATTCTGAATGTGGAAAAAGCCCGGCTGGATAAAATTCTGCGCAGTGATGAAATCAAAAATATCATCACGGCCCTGGGTGCCGGGGTGGGCCGGGAGGAATATGATATTGACAAAGTCCGCTACCAGAAAGTGGTGATTATGACCGATGCGGATGTGGACGGTTCCCATATCCGGACCCTGCTGCTTACCTTTTTCTACCGGCAGATGAAAGAAATCATCGAACGGGGCTATCTCTACATCGCACAGCCGCCCCTGTTCCGCATCGGCAAGGGGAAAAACGAAGTCTATCTCAAAGATGAAAGCAGTTATAACGAACATATCCTCAGCCGTATCTGCGGACAGAAAACCGTAAAAACAGCCAAAGAGGATATCCGTCTGACCGGAAATCAGCTCTATGATTTCATGGGAAACATCGCTGAGTATCTGGAAACTGTCGGCAGGATGGAACGCCGCGGGGTGCAGCCCGAACTGCTGGAACTGCTCATCCGAGAAGGTGTGGAGGGCAGGGATTTTCTGCAGGATGAAAACCGTATGCTGCAGCTTAAAAATGCTTTATCCGGTCAGGGCTGTGAAGTCAGCGAACTGACCTGGAACGAAGAACGGAGAGTCTATGAAATGATTGTACAGCCCTGCATTCTTCCCGGCCCGGAACCCGCCCTGCAGGATATCAGCGCGCAGGAATTCCGGACCGTAAAAATCGGCAGGGGATTTGTACATTCCCCGGATTTTCAGAAATGCCTTGTGCTGGGCAGAAAAATAGCCCCGTACAGATTTCCGCCCTTTTCCGTATACAGCGAGGGAAAAGAAGAAGAGGCCCTTACACTTCCGGATATCAAAGCACTTTTCCGTTATCTGAGTGAAGAAGGCAAGAAGGGCATCGCGATTCAGCGGTACAAAGGTCTGGGGGAAATGAACCCGGATCAGTTGTGGGAAACCACCATGAATCCGGAAAAAAGAACCCTGCTCAAAGTCAAAGTGGAAGATGCACAGGCCGCAGATGAAATCTTTACCCTGCTCATGGGCGATATTGTGGAACCGAGGCGGGAATTTATTCAGAACAATGCCCTGGAAGTGAGTACGCTGGATATCTGATTTCGTTCGTTCCCACGCTCCCGCGTCAATGGCATTAAGTTAAGCAGTAAATACCCCTCCCCCGGTGGGAGGGGTTAGGGGAGGTGGGAAGATAACAGTCTGTAATTATTTGCCGTTTCCACCCTCCCCCTGCCCCTCCCTGAGGGAGGGGAGTCTTAAGGCAGCAGCACCTGCCCCTCCCTCAGGGGAGGGGAGTCTAAGCGGGAGCATGGGAACGATCTGAACCTGTTGATGAAACAGAATTCAGACTGCAGAGACAGGGCATGCCTTGTCTCTGCATATTCAGAACGGGATCTTATTTAATATTCCTCATCCTTCAACTCCGGCAGTTTCCGCAACTTCACCGCCTCCAGCAGACTATCCAAATCCCCACGGTCTGACCAGAGAATCCCCTTTTTTTGTATCCGTTTTTCCGCTTCTTCGGTAACACCGTCATGGGCAAAAAGCCACAGCCGCAGGGTCTTCAGGTGCTTCCCTTCTCTTTCTTTTACAATTTCCGCCTGTGCCAGCATGTTATTTATCACATCCATGCCGACTTTTCTCTTATTCCACCATTTGCTTTCGGCCAGCCAGACTTCCTTACCGGCAGCGGCATAAATATCAATCTCCATTTTCGGCCCGGCTCCGGGTCTGTGTCGCTGATCAATAAAAATGAAACGGTCCGGCAGAGCAATGTCTTCATTGCTGTGGAAAAATCTGCCGGGAAGTGTTTTTCTTTGTGCATTCCAGAGAATCTGGATCATAAAAACTTCTGCCAGGTATCCTTTGTACTCATGAAACCGCTTTTCCAGACCCTGAAATTTTTTCAGAAGAGTTTCCTCAACCAAAGGACGGTTCTGTTTTTCAACCTCAATCTGCCCCCATACCTTCAGAAATTCATTCAGAATCGGATCATTGATTTTGCAGAACCAGTTGCCGAAAGATTTGTATTCCAGCAGATCGCCTCTGGCCAGTTTAATCAGCACCTCTTTGATTTTTTCAATGGGAACATCAATCTGTTCATGCCGTTTCAGTTCCGTCTGTATTCTGTGCAGATCAATCTCTTCTTCCTCCTCCAGGGCTGCCAGATAGAGAATCCATTTGGTGATACCGTATTCATTCACCCTGCGGATCCACTGATTGACCTGATCGCTCAGCTCGGCCCATATAAAACCACTGCTGATATCCACGGCCAGCATTTCATTTAATACTTCCTCACTGTCAATCCTTTTTTTCTGCCAGGCGGACTGCTGAATCAGGGCTGTGATATAAAAAGGATTTCCCCCGCATCGGTCGGATACCACCGGGGCCATGACCGGCGGAAGGTCCGCACCATGATAGTCTGAAACTTTCTGTGCCAGTTCTTTTCCCCAGTAATCGGAAAATGCTTTGATATGCTCATAATCAAATCGTCCGTAGAGGGGACCTTTTCCGACAAGCTCGTCTGCCAGAATGCTCATGGCCGAACCGGTGACAAAATGGGGACAGCGGGGGGATTCCACAGATTCCTGAAATAAACCGGTGATTCTGAAATTCAGATGGGGAAGATGGGTATTCTGAAATTCATCCAGAAATACGACGATGGTGCTGTCATCTGTAAAAGCAACCGTTCTCGGCAGATCAATTGCCCACTGTTCCGGTAAAGAAATAACACTGTCTTCCCGGTTCAGGGCTTTTAATAAATCAATTGCAATGGAGAAGCCTTTGGATATTGTCATACGGTTTTCTATCAGCTCAATCAGAGCCGGACTGTCAGGGGGAGTTGACAGAAT
The DNA here is from genome assembly GCA_011390755.1 of Desulfobacteraceae bacterium. Lineage (GTDB taxonomy): Bacteria > Desulfobacterota > Desulfobacteria > Desulfobacterales > Desulfococcaceae > JAABRU01. The sequence continues at coordinate 12,757 of JAABRU010000065.1, forward strand.
CATCGTATCATGCAGACGGAAAGCCGCGTACCAGCGGATAAAATTTCCCGCATATTTTTGGGCAAACTCTCTTCTGTCCAGAAATACATCGGGAAAGCGGTAATATACCGGAACCACTGCATGGGGATCGGAATGATCCTGTTCAAAAAACAGCCGGTTCACCACCCGCTTGAATATCTCGGTTTTCCCCATGCGCCGCTGACCAAGCAGTACCGCCGCCCGGCATCTCCTGCGGATGGCTTTCAGGGATTGATCGTAAAAAAAATCTAAAAACTCCTGCCGGTCCGTGTATATTTCTTCCGGCACAAAGGTTTCCACAGCTCTGTTTATATTCATGAGACGACCTCCGGGCAGATTGCGTTTTTCTTTACGAATCTATTACACCAAGTCAGAAGTTCGTACACAGTTTTCCGGCCCTGCAAACCCTTTTAAATCAGGGCATCCGGTGTTTATAAACTGTGTACGTATTTACGCCGTGGTGTACTATTGCTTTGTTTCGTTTAAGATGATTTCCGGAAAAATGATACCAAAGGAGTGCCGAACTGAAAGTTTGGGTCAGTCAGTGCCATGAGTGCACGAAGAATCTGTTTCAGACCTTTCTTATAATCCGGAAAAAGATTTACGCTGTGGAGTTCTTCCAAACGGGGCGGAACCTCGCATTCATTGATTTTTACCGGTATGAGGTAAATACCGGGTTCCCGCATTTGATCCATCACATCATAGGCCAGTTTCTGCTCGGCTTGCACAAATCCCCGTTTGCTGACGGAACGGTCTGAAAGCAGTATAATAAAAGAATCGCATTCTTTTATGACCTGCTGAATTATCTTTTTCCAATTTTGTCCGGGAAGCAGATCTTTTTCATCAAACCAGGTGGGGAATCCGCTGTTTTCAAGATCATCACTCAGTTTTCTTGCCATTGCCGCATCTTCTTTGGCATAACTGATGAAAACTCTGGCTGCGTCCTGCCGTATCGTTACCGGCTCTTTTTTAATCTGAGAAATGAAAAGATATCTGCTGCCTTTCAATGCCTTATCCCATTCAAGTCCGTTTGCAAGAAGTCCTGCAAGAAATTTATAGGAATATCCTATGCTTTTGGGATCATCCGTGCCTTCTTCCGCTACCGGCAGATTTTCCCCGAAACTCCAATACGGAATATAAGGGATACGAAGGATGTTAAGGGCATCTTCGGGTGTTTTATCCCGATGAAGCCAGTTCTGATACAGATCCGCAAGTTTCGCAGCAAAAATTTTCCGCCATTCTCTTGCCCTTTCATATTCTGTCATACTTTCATCTCTGGACGGAACCGGAACACCGATAAGAAAGTTTCTTTCAAAAGGTAAGCGGTTTCTTGCCATCCTTGCCCGGTTTATCACATCAATGACACCCTCAAGACTTTGCTGATTTGCTGTAAAAAACAGCACAAGAATATCCGGAAGATAAATGGTACAGATTCCGCCAATGTCGGTAATACCGGTACGACTGTCAATCAGGATAAAATCATATTCTGCAATCCATTCTTTACGGATTATTTCCAAATAATTACCCAATTGGCTGTCATTAAAAAGAATTTCCCAGTTAAGCCCCTGAAGATTTGAAACATAACCAGTATGATCTTTTCCGGCAGAAAGAACAGAAACCGGGTATTCGGAACCAAAGGGAAAAACCTGTAACAGGCAGTTGCGCCAGTTGATTTCTGTTCCCTGATGAAAACTGCGGATGATATCCACCACACCGGGAGTCTTTTTTCTCTGTTCGGATATATCCGGAGTATATTTCTCAAAATATCTTTCAATCCCCGGTGCTTCCAGATCCCAGTCTACAATCAGTACACGCAGCCCCCATTTGGCAAGCAGCGCTGCTACGTTTGCCAATGCCATAGAACGCCCTACACCTCCTTTATATGAATAGAAGGTATAGATGATGCCCGGTTTATCCATTGCTTTGTGTTTCATCATAATCTCCATGAATGAGATTTTACAGCAGGCGGTTTCAAAGGTTCGGTTTCAATAATCGGCCAATCCGGATCAAAAGGCGGGGCATTCATGATGATTTTTGCAACTTTTTCAGCAAATTTTTTTAATCTGGAATTCATTTCCAGGGCATCCGGGCTTTCCCAGAAGGAGCGCAGAGGAGTATAGTAAGCATTAAAGTTTTCCTGCTGAACATTTTTCGCTTCCTGAGGAAATCTTTCACCGTCATTTACTGTAATCGGAGCCACAAGCCCGCCAATCCCCATATTCAGCATTTTTTCCCGGGCCAGAAAGCTTTGCCATTCTGAAACACACCACCGGGAACCGTAAAAATAGGAGGGAGACCAGATCCCGATCATACATTTCGATGCTTTCAGACCTTCACGAAGTCTGTCCGGCCAGTGATCTGCCACTTCAATGCTGTCCGTATCGAAAAAAAATTTCACATCCCTGCCGTCCAGTTCATCCGCAAGATAAAAATGCAGCAGATCTTTTACCTGCGTAATCCAGGGAAGAATCATCTCATGTCTTTTATAACTCAGAAAGACATCGTATTTATAGTCATCCGGCATTGTACCCCCGGTAATGAAAAGAATTATCCGTTCATTTCCAGCGAAGTCAGATCTTCCACCCCTGCCATATCCGCCAGCATTTTTGTGTATTTCCGCAGTTCCTTTTGTAATTCTCCAAGTTCCTGCCTGAAAATTTTACATTTTTCTTTATCATGAAATACCCCGGCAATGGATTCCTTATGCCATTTTGCGGTAAAGGGTCTGATTTTCTGATTTAAAACGATTACTGCAATCTTGCTGAATTCCATGCAGCCCCGGCCATGGCTTTTGATAATATTACGGGTAAGATCAAAAAGAGAGAAGATACTCTGTAAAGCGGTTTCCTCATCCCCGTGTTCCGGCTCCAGATACTGCGTGGAAATCCGTGTCAGCATTTCAATATACAGTTCCCAGGCTGCATTTTTATCCGCCTCTTTGGGTGTCCATTCCATCTCCAGAAATTTCAGATTGATTTTCAGAGAAGTCATATCCCAGTTTTCCAGCCATTTTTTCCATTTCATCCGATATCCTCCTGAAAAAAAATAATTTGGATTCAATACATCCGGCAGGTCAGACAGCCTGTCCCATTTATTTTTTACTGCATATGAAAAGCAGTTGCAAGATAAATTCTGTCTCAGATCATTTGGCGGGATGGAAGCAGCATGGGAACACTCCGCGTCCCGGTTTTCCACAGGACGCGGGAGCATCCGGACAGCGTTCCCTGTCCGGAGCGTTTCAGATACTGCCGGACTTTCAGTTTGACACTCCTTCGGAAGATTCTTTTCAGGAAATCACCTTACAAAGCCGGGCCGAATGCGGGATAATGAAATAATCTGAAAAATTTTATCCGATCCGGTGATACTCCCTGTACCATTCAATAAATTTCTCAATTCCTTTTTCAATGGGTGTATCCGGTTTAAATCCCGTATCTTTGATAAGATCATCAATATTTGCATAGGTGGCCGGAACATCACCTGGCTGAATATCCATAAAATTCTTTTCCGCAGTTTTCCCCAAAGCCTTTTCAATGGCCGCGATGAAATCCGTCAGTTCCACAGGATTATTGTTTCCGATATTATAGACCCGGAAAGGTACATAGGAGGTTCCGGGGTCCGGATGATCTCCGCTCCATTCCGGATTGGGTTCCGGCAGTCTGCCCATCACCCGCACAACACCTTCGATTATGTCGTCAATATAGGTAAAATCCCGTTTCATTTTTCCGTGGTTAAAGACTTTAATGGGCTGATCTTCCAAAATGGCCTTGGTAAACAGGAACAAAGCCATATCCGGCCGCCCCCAGGGGCCGTAAACCGTAAAAAAACGGAGACCGGTACAGGAAAGACCGTAGAGATGACTGTAGGTATGCGCCATGAGTTCATTGGCTTTTTTGGATGCCGCATAGAGGGAAACCGGATGATCCACATTATCATGCACGGAAAAAGGCATATTGGTGTTGGCTCCGTACACAGAACTGGAGGAGGCAAATACCAGATGCTTCACCGCATGATGACGGCATCCTTCCAGAATATTGACAAATCCCACCAGATTGGAATTGACATAGGCATGGGGATTGACCAGGGAATATCTTACCCCGGCCTGGGCCGCCAGATTGACCACCGCGTCAAAGCGGTTTTCCGCAAAAATCTTTTCCATTCCCTCCCTGTCCGAAAGATCTGTCCGGCACAGGGAAAAGTGTTCAAAGGGACGCAGCTGATCCAGGCGGCTGTGTTTGTAACGCACATCATAATAATCATTGATATTGTCCACACCGGTAACCCGGCAGCCGTTTTCCAGCAGTCTTTTGGAAAGATGAAATCCGATAAAACCGGCAGCACCTGTCACCATTACATTTTTGTATTCAAAAGCCATATTTTCTCCGTTTTTTCAAAAGCCGAAGCAGGTTTTTATTATATTCCCGCAGTGCGGGAACAGAAATATTTTTTACTGACAAGTGATCACTGATGCTCTCGTAAAAAGCCGAAAATCCCGTCACTCCGGCGAAAGCCGGAGTCCGAAACCGGCTGAAATTAGCGGATTCCGGCTTTTGCGGGAATGAGGCAGAATCAGAATTCCGGACTTTTTACCGATTCATCATCATTGATTTTTATACCATTCCATTGTTATTTCCAGTCCTTTTTCAAAAGAATATGCCGGTGTGAATCCCAGTTCTTTCTCTGCTTTGGAAATGTCGGACAAAGATTCCCGTATATCCCCGGCACGGGGCGGGCCGTATTCCGGTTTTTTGCTATTGCCGGACATGCGGGAAATCAATCTCCATAATTCATTTATACTTATACTGCTGCCGATGCCCACATTAAAAACCTTTCCGCCCGCATCCGGAACAGAAGCCGCCAGCAGATTGGCTGTGACAACATCTTTGACAAATACAAAATCCCTTGTCTGTTCTCCGTCTCCGTATATCACAGGACTTTCCCTTTTTGCAGCTTTGTCCATAAAAATGGAAATCACGCCCGAATAGGGGGAGGAGGGATCCTGACGGGGGCCGTAAACATTAAAATAGCGGAGGCTGACGGTTTCCAGTCCGTAGAGATCATTATACATACGGGCATAATATTCACCGGTCAGTTTCTGCACGGCATAGGGACTCATAGGGCGGGGAAGCATATTTTCCTGTTTGGGCATCTGCGGATCATCTCCGTATACGGCCGAAGAGCAGGCAATAATCACCCGTTTTACACCGCTGTGCCGGGCGGTTTCCAAAAGCTGAAGGGTTCCCATATCATTAATCTGTGCGGATTCCAGGGGATCCTGTACGGTACGGGTGACAGATACTTCGGCTGCTTCATGAAAAATAAGCTCGCAACCTCTGATAGCCGTATTCATCAGCTCCCGATCGCGTATATCTCCTTCATAAAGCATGACCTTATCTTTCAGATGTGCAAGATTTGAAAGATGACCTGTGGAAAAATTGTCCACAACACGGACAGCACAGCCTTTGGAAATCAGCGTTTCTGTGAGATGGGAACCGATAAAACCGGCTCCGCCCGTAACCAGTACTCTGTTGAAATCAGGATTCATCTTTTTCCATATCCTCCGCATCCGGTATTTTATAAAATATTTTTATGATTTTTTTCGCAAATCCGAAGCTATAAATTTTTTCCCCGCTTGTCAACTTTAAAATGATTTTCATAAATCTTTTCTTTGCGCATTTCTGCAATTCTATAGAAAAACTTGTGATTTTCGGGTGAATCTGATACAAAAACTGTGCCCGGCAACCAATCCCGCAGAAAAAAAATCCGCTATCTCCGCACAGGAGGAAAAAAATGAACTTTGCAATAAAAACAATGGTTCCGGAAGAGGTTTACACGGACCGTCAGGAATATCTGGATTCCTTTTACCGCTACGCTCTCCTGGCCGCAGAGCGCAGAACCTTTTCCACCGTGCTTCTGGGACAGCGCCGCATGGGAAAGACCGAAATCTTCAAACGGGTGGTCAACCGCCTGTTTTCCGGACAGGATCACAATGATCCCAAATCCGTGGTTCCGGTCTGGTACAGTTTTCCGGATG
>JAABRU010000066.1 GCA_011390755.1 Desulfobacteraceae bacterium
GGGGCGAACTCAGCGAGCAGGTTTCCCGGTGGATAGCCCGCATCAATGAACAGGGAATCACCAAATGGGTGCTGTATCTTTCGGCCCTGGGGGAGGGGGAATACATTGATCCCGCGGAAATTCAGCGTCTGCTTGCGGAAAAGGATATGCGGCACGCGGAGATAAAGGATATCCGGGAGGTTCTCATCCGCCTGTCACGGGGCGATCTGCTGGAATACCGGGACGGGGCCGACTGGTTCCGGAAAACGGATGATCCCATCCTGCTTGATTTTCTCCGGGTCTGGGGCAGATCCCTTGTGGAGGGCCAGTCGCCTGAAAGTGTGCAGCAGGATATTATCAAGGAATACGCAGTTCTGAAACGCCGCATTCACGATCAGAAAGGCTATCTGGCCGAGGTCTGGCTCACGCAGATTCTCTGGAACGGGCAGGGGAAAACCTTTCCGGGAAAATATTTCCACAGCGGATCCGATGTGACATTCCCGGACAGATTCCGCATTATCCGTCAGCGGGTGCGCCTGGGTGCGGCTTCGGAAAGCGAAATTGACGTATATGCCTTTGCAGACAGGGCCTACTGGATCTGTGAAAGCAAATGGTGGGAAAACCGGAAGGTCGGGGCTGACACTGTAAGGGAGTTTCTGGGTACGGCTGAAAAACTCAAAGACTTTGAGGGCAGGAAATATTTCGGCGAAAAGGGGCCCTTTGATCTGCAACTCTGGCTCTTTGCATACAGCGGTGCCACATCCGAAGCCGAAGAAATGCTCCGGGAGCATGGAATCTACTGGTCGGACCGTGCGGATCTGGACCGGCTCATTGCCGAAAGCGGACTGCGGAAACTGCCGGTGTGAGGCATGCGGATTTTTCAGGGGAGCATTATAACAGATTCATAACAGATTCTTTTGCCTGGTAGGTTGCCCCGAATACCGCATCCCCCAGCCATTTGCGGAAAGAGGGATTATCGCTGAACTGTTTGAATAATTCGGTATGATCCGCCAGCAGGGCCACCATCACGCGGTTCAGTGCCTTGTCATGCTCAATGCGTGCATTCTGTCTGTCCGGATGCTTCATGGCATTCTGATATGCGGTATCGGCCGCCACTTTCTGCGGTATTTCCTCACTGACAACTTTGCGGATTTTGTCAATGTCTTTCCACTCAATATTACCGAAAAGATCATTGAATTTTTTGATAATGCTGCTTAACTGATCCAGATCGGGATATCCTTTTCCGCCGCCGCTTTCAACAGGAACCGGAGCGATTTCCGCATCCCCGTCCGCCAGACTGATATTGCGGACGGCCTGTATCTCTGCCCGGTAACTGTCCATATCAATGGTTTCCAGAATGCCTTTGGAAAGGTCATCCTCTTTGGGCGCGGGCAGTTTGGGTATGAGAAAATTGAGGAAAATGGAAAGTTTTTCCCATTCCGCATTTGTATAAGGAAGGATGGCGGCGAGGAAGGAATAGGTGCGGACAAAGGCTTTGGCCCCGCCTTTGAATGCTACCTGCCCGTCCTCATCCAAATCACTGCTGTACACAGTGACGCAGATGTCGAGGATGGGATCCAGTTCTTCTCTGTCCGCGCCGGACAGGTAGCGTTCCACCAGTTTATCAATCTGCTCCGGGGAATAGACCTGGCAGGCATCCAAGTCCGATTTCAGATCATGGAGTTTGTCGGGATCCGTTTCTTCGCTGAGAATGGTGGTGCGGTAATATGCGGAAAAGGCCGTTTCAATGGTTTTGGCATCATTATAAAAATCCAGGACAAAGGTATCATGCTTCTGCGGATGGGCACGGTTGAGGCGGGAAAGGGTCTGCACTGCCTTTATGCCTTCCAGGGGTTTGTCCACGTACATGGTATGCAGGAGGGGTTCATCATAACCGGTGAGGAATTTGTCCGCCACAATCAGAATGCGGTAAGGGTCTTCTGCAATCTGTTCTGCAATTTTGTTGGACGGGAAACCGTTCAGCAGGGCCTCTGTTACTTTCCGCCCCCCGTATTCATGCTCCCCGGAAAAGGCCACAATGCTTTTACAGGGCTGTTTCCTTTTTTTCAGATATGCATTGACCGCATGGAAATAATCTATGGCCAGCCGAATGCCGCCGGTGATGATCATGGCGCGGGCCCTGCCCCCGATTTTTCTGTGCCCCATGACCTGCGCATGGAAATGATCCACCATGATTTCGGCTTTTTCCCGGATGGCATGACTGTGGGATTCCACATATTTCCGCAGTTTTTTCTGCGCCTTTTTGCTGTCAAACAGGGGATCATCCTCCACGGCTTTGACCAGCTGGTAATAAGCGGCCACGGGTGTATAATTTTGGAGCACGTCCAGGATAAATCCTTCCTGAATGGCCTGTTTCATGGTGTAAGTGTGAAAAGGGCGGTGTTTTACGGTTTCATCGGGTTGCGGGACTTCTTCTCCGAAGATTTCCAGGGTTTTGTTTTTGGGGGTGGCTGTAAAGGCAAAATAACTGGCATTGGAGAGCATTTTGCGGCTTTCCATGAGCCGGTTGATCTTATCCTCGGTGCTTTCCTCTTCTTCCGGGATGAGGTAGGGCGTTGCGCTGTCCGCGAGGGTGATTTCTTCAGATTTTTTCTCCGCCAAAGCCATGTTCATTTTTGTACCCGCCTTCCCGCCCTGTCCGGAGTGGGCTTCATCAATGATAATGGCAAATCTGTTTTTCCGGTGTTCGTCCCCGATTTCATCCAGAATAAAGGGGAATTTCTGCACTGTGCTGATGATGATCTGTTTTCCCTGACGGATAAAGCGCCGCAAATCCCCGGAGTGTTCCGCATGACCCACCACATTTCCCACCTGCGCGAAGGATTTGATGGTATCCCGGATCTGTTTGTCCAAAATCCGCCGGTCCGTCACCACAATCACAGAATCGAATACGCTTTTTTTCTTTTTTTCCAGCCCTACCAACTGGTGGGCCAGCCAGGCAATGGAGTTGGATTTGCCGCTGCCCGCGGAATGCTGGATCAGATAGCGTTTTCCCGCGCCGTGTTCCTGGGCATGGGCAAGGAGTCTGCGGACAAGGGCCAACTGGTGGTAACGGGGAAATATCTGTTTTTGTTTCTTTTTTCCGCTTTTTTCGTCTTTTTCCTCCACAATCTGCGCGTAGTTTTCCAGGATGTCCGTAAGGCCTTCTTTGCTCAGAATTTCTTTCCAGAGGTAATCTGTGGCCAGGCCGTGGGGATTTGGGGGATTGCCCGCACCGTCCATATATCCTTTGTTAAAGGGCAGAAACCAGGAGTTTTTCCCTTTGAGATGGGTACACATGCGCACTTCATGGTCATCCACGGCAAAATGAACCGCACAGCGGCCAAAGTGAAAGAGCAGTTCTTTGGGGTCACGGTCATACTGATACTGCTTCACCGCATCCGCCACCGTCTGCTTGGTGAGTTTATTCTTCAGTTCAAAGCTGGCTATGGGAAGACCGTTGATAAAGACGGCCATGTCCAAAGACAGTCGGGTTTCGCTGCCGCTGTAGTGCAGCTGGCGGGTGACGCTGAAGATGTTCTGTGCAAAGCGTTCTTTGGCTTTTTTGTTGCTGGCGGTGGGGCTGCCATAAAAAAGGGGGATGGTATCGGGGCCGTGTTTTATGCCTTTGCGGAGTATGTCTGTGATGCCCCGTTTGGCAATCTGTCCCTGCAGGCGGTGGAGGAATTTTGTTCTTTTGGGGCAGTCGGTTTGCAGGCCGAGGCGCTCGGACAGTTCGGCCTGGGTGGATTGGATAAAGGCCGTGAGTTTGGCAATGTCCAGGGCATGGCGGGGATCATAATCTTTGGGATTGCCCGGCTGATACCCGGATTCTTCGATTAATGATGTTACAATGAGGGATTCAAGCCCGGTTTCGCCGGTGTCGATGAATTTCATTTATGCCCTCCGTATGTTATCCGCAGATTACGCAGATTTCCGCAGATTATTTTTATAGTAGTTTAAAATCTGCGTTCATCTGGGTAATCTGCGGATTCTCACAGGTTAAATACAAGTCTTTTATGCTGAAGACTTCGGGTTCCGAAGTTAATCAGCAGGGCTTTGTGAAGGCCCGATGCCTTGAGGTAATTGAGTACCTGTGCCTCTTCTGTGCCGGAGATTTGCTGCAATGCCTTCAGTTCGACGATGATGGATTCAAAGCAGAGAAAATCTGCTTTATAATAGGTATTGAGTTGTGTTCCTTTATAAAAAACAGGGAGTTTCTTTTCTCTTTCATAGGGAATATTCTGGAATTGAAATTCACGTTCCAAAGCCTCTTGGTAAACTGCTTCCAGAAAACCGCAGCCCAATTCCCGGTGAACGGTCATGGCGGAACCGATGATTGAATATGTCTGTATGTCTCTTGTATTATTATCCGCAGATTTCGCAGATTTCCGCAGATTATTTTTATAATCATCCATCAAAAACCTCCCTTTATGTTATCCGCAGATTTCGCAGATTTCCGCAGATTATTTTTATAATTATTCATCAAAAACCTCCTTTATGTTATCCGCAGATTTCGCAGATTTCCGCAGATTATTTTTATAATTATTCATCCGGCAAATCCTCCGTTGTATCTTCCTCATTTTCCACAAAAAAATCTGCGTTAATCTGCGTAATCTGCGGATTAACTGCATCAAAATCTGCGTTAATCTGCGTAATCTGCGGATTAACTGCATCAAAATCTGCGTTAATCTGCGTAATCTGCGGATTAACCTACATCAAAATCTGCGTTAATCTGCGTAATCTGCGGATTAACTGCATCAAAATCTGCGTTAATCTGCGTAATCTGCGGATAAATTTTGCCCGTGACAACATCCGAAACAAGACGGGTTCTGTATTCCTGGATGAGTTCGATTTCCCGCTCGGCTTTGGAAATGGTTTTGTCAATGAGTGGGATTTCATCTTCAATATACTTAATAATTTCTGCTTGTTCTTTTTTGTTAGGAATGAAAAATGGGATTTCTTTCATTCTGTTTAAGTTAATATCCCATTGTCCAATCCTTACTCCATCAGATGCTTTAATAAAAAAAGGTACATACATCTTACTTCTTATTGCCATATGGAAAAATTCTGGAACGATTTCATAGATGATTTTAAAAATATAATAAGCAGGACTCACAATTCCATCGAAAGCTGAAACGCCATATGAACCTTGCCATGCTTTCATTTTATTCATCGCAAATTGCCCGGAATATACAACTTTGTAATTTGACAAATCATCCGGAATAAAATTGTGATTCTCTTCCAAATCGTCAACATTTCGTACAATTACACCCTTTTCCCTTGTTACTGACAGCAAAGGTAAATCCGGTCTGTTTCTGACAGATAGCGGCTTTAAAATATTTCTTAACTTCCTCACCTCCCAATGCTCCGGTATCTCCCCCAGCCACTCCACTCCGCTGTCTTTCATTCTGACATGGGGATTGATGCCTTTGCTTACGGCCTGGTTGATGATATTCTGCTTCTGCTCTTTCAGCAACTCAATGAGCTTTTTCTTGCCCCTGATGAATTTGCTGATTTTTGAAGTCTTCCAGTCAAGGTATCGGGCGATTTGCTGTTGTTCGGGAAGCGGTGGAACCGGCATCGGGGTTTTTCTCAATAAATCATAATTGATATTCTGCCCTTCACGAATTCCGGTTACACAGGTTTGAAGCAGATTAATAAATTTTTTCGATTTTGCCAAATGTCTGAAATAATCAGAATGCAATCGGTTCCGGGGATTCATCACGGTGTAGGCAGGGCTGATAATCCCCCGATAGTATGCGTATTCAATTCCGCCCTGAAATGATCGGAGGCTGATTACAAAATCTCCGACTTCAACCAGTTTGAGAAGATGCAGGTCTTTTTGTGCAAGGACGGTTCTGTTTTCATACAAAGATTTGGGGATTACGCCTTTTGTCTGTGTGGCTGCAAGAAGCGGTTCATCCGGATAACCTTTTTCGACACGTTCGTTAAAAAGATGCTTTGTTCTTATTGTCTCCCAATGCTCCGGCACATCCCCCAACCACGGAACCCCGGAATTTTTATAAGCCGGATACCTCTCCATTATTCCCCCTCCCCGATAATTTCTTCCAGCAGTCCCTCGCTTTCCAGTTCCACTTCATAAATATCGGCTTTGATTTCTTCCAGAGTCCGCATGGGAACGGGTTTGTAAAAATGCCGGGTAAATGAAATTTCATATCCGGTCTGGGTTTTGCTTCCGTCCACCCAGGCATCGGGGGTATAGGGCAGCACTTCCCGCTGAATAAAGGCCGGGATTCCGCCTTCTTCCAGCAGCGGAACCTGTTCGGAGTCCCGCAGACTGGTATCCGCTTCATATTCCACGACAACTTTTCTGCCTTTTATGCGGCTTTCGTAAAAACCGTGCAGGGGATCGGCTTCTGCCTTTCCGGCTTTGTGAATTTTCTTTATCACGGCTTCTGCGGATTCGTCTGTTTCTGCCAGCCTGTTTTTGATAAAATTTTTCCTTTTGGCCGACAGTTTCACCGACATTTCTCTGGCTTTGTCTTCCATGGCCTCCGTAAAAATATTATAATCCTTATGCGGCCCTTCCCCCAGACTGCGGGCCAGGGATTCCGCAATGGAAAAGAGAGCCGTGTCTTTGGTTTCTTTGCACAGTCTTTCAAAGCGCCGCAGATTTTTTTCCCCCAGCCGCACACACAGACGCAGGGGTCTTTCCACAATCACCTTCTGATATCCGAAAGCCGCATTGGGGAAAATTTTGGACTGCTCTGTTTCTTCCGGATGCACAATCAGCTCGCAGATCTGCCGGATATGCTCTTCCCCCAGTTCACAGTTTTTCTTCCCCATGTTTTTCCGCAGGGGCTGATACCATCCGCTGGCATCAATAAGCTGCACCCTGCCTTTGCGCTTTCCGGATTTACGGTTGCTCAGCACCCAGATATAGGTGGCTATGCCGGTATTGTAAAAAATATTTTCCGGCAGCGCGATAATGGCCTCCAGCAAATCATTTTCCATAATCCAGCGCCGGATATTGCTTTCCCCCTGCCCCGCGTCCCCGGTAAACAGGGAAGAACCGTTATGCACCTCTGCAATGCGGGAACCGAGTTGGGTCTGCTGCTTCATTTTCATGAGCTTGCTGACCAGAAACATCAACTGCCCGTCACTGGAGCGGGTGATCATTTTGTATTCCGGATCAAGATCGGAAGAAAAAATAAAACGGGGATCTTTCAGATCACTTTTGCCGCCCATGCGCTCCATATCGGTTTTCCAGCTTTTGCCATAGGGGGGATTGGAAAGCATGAAATCAAATTCATGGGAAACAAAAGCATCCGCAGACAGGGTGGAACCGTATTTGATATTCTGGGCCTCGCCCCCGTCTCCCTTGAGCAGCAGATCGGCCTTGGCAATGGCATAGGTTTCGGGCTGCACTTCCTGGCCGAAAAGGTGGATGGAAACTTCCCTGCCCCGTGCCAGTGCCTCAAGCCGTTCTTCGGCAAGGGTCAGCATCCCGCCGGTGCCGCACGCGCCGTCATAAATCAGATAGGTTCCCGGCTCAATCTGATCGCTTATGGGAAGGAAAATCACATCGGCCATAAGGCGCACCACATCCCGGGGCGTGAAATGCTCCCCGGCCTCCTCGTTGTTTTCTTCATTAAAACGGCGGATGAGTTCCTCAAACACGGTTCCCATGCTGTGATTGTCCAGACCGGGGATTTTTACCTTCCCCTCCGCATCCAATACGGGTTTGGGACTCAGGTTGATGTCCGGATTGATAAATTTCTCAATCAGCGCGCCCAGAATATCGGCCTCCACCAAAGTGGGGATCTGATTGCGGAATCTGAATTTATCCAGAATTTCCTGCACATTTGGGGAAAAACCGTCCAGATAGGCTTCAAAGTCCGCTTTCAGTTGCTGTATCTTTGCCCGGTTTTTCAGGTCTCTGAGGGTAAAAGGGGAACTGTTGAAAAAAGCCTGTCCCGCAGCCTGGCAGAGCGCGGCATCCTGATTGACAATCCCCGCTGCATCCAGCTGCTTCTTCATTTGCAGCACCGCATCCCTGCTTTCTTCCAGCAGGGCATCCAGGCGGCGGATAACCGTCATGGGCAGAATCACATCCCGGTACTTGCCGCGCACATACACATCCCGCAGCACATCATCCGCGATATTCCAGACAAAACTGACAATGGTATTCTGAGTGATATAATCCATAATTGAGGAGCAGTCCTTATGCAAAAAGAGGAATTTTTTGCTTACATGAGCAGGATTGACTTGTAAGTCACAAATTTTTCTGTAATTATATAAAATAACACAAAAGCCCTTTTTACAAAAGAATTTTTTCAACAGACTGAAATCCCCCTGAATCCTGCCTGACAAAAAAGGGGACCGAAACCGGAAAGTCACCGGAGATTTATGGGATTATCAGAAAAGTAAACGGATCGCAAACACACAGAATCAGTAGATCGAAAAGTTTCCGGAGGAGTGCAGAAACTGTATTTCTGCATGGGTCAGCCGGGAGATGCCGCGGTGCAGAAATACAGTTTCCGCACTCCGGGACAGTGGTAAAACCGTATCCGGGTGAAACTTTTCGATCTGCTGAGAATAACAGGAGAAAAAAATGATAACAGCTGAAAAATTTATTCAGGATGATATATTCGCCCGGCATTGCGGAATTGAACTGCTGGAACTGGCCCCGGGCAAAGCCGCAGGTCGTATGAAAATCCGAAAAGAACATATGAACGGCATGGGCATTGTGCATGGCGGTGCAATCTTCAGCCTGGCCGATTTGGTTTTTGCAGCGGCCTCCAATTCCCATCAGTCCCTTGCCATGGCCATCAATGTGAGTATTTCCTATATAAAAAAAGTCACGGGAGGCACATTGACGGCCAAAGCCGAAGAAGTATCCGTAAATCCCAGGCTCGGTACATATACGGTCCGAATCACAGATGAGGCTGGAGACACGGTTGCCATTTTTCAGGGGATGGTATATCGGAAAAAACCCAAAGTGGATACACTGTGAAATGAATAAGAGGGAAAGAAATGAGAAAATCATCTCTTTGAACAGAATCCTTTCCGACATGTACGGATTTCAGGGCTGGTGGCCCCTGACAGCGGAAAAAGGCAAAGCCCCGGTATATCATCCGGAGGAGAAAAACCGTCCGGTTTCGGATGCGGAAGCATTTGAAATCATTGTCGGTTCCATTCTCACCCAGAATACGGCATGGCGGAATGCGGAAAAAGCCGTCATGAATCTGAGCAGGCAGGATATGCTGAATATCCGGGCCATTGCAAAATCGGATACGCAGCAGCTGGAAGAAACAATCCGCCCTTCCGGCTATTACCGTCAGAAAGCCGGAAGACTGAAAGAAATATCGCTGCATATCCTAAAAAACCGGGGTATTGCGGGGCTGCGCGCACTTTCCGCAGAAAAACTGCGCGCACTGCTGCTTTCCTGGAAAGGCATCGGGCCGGAAACTGCAGACTCCATACTCTGCTATGCTTTTCAGCGTCCGGTTTTTGTTGTGGATAAATACACCGCCCGCCTTTTTGAAAAACTGCATTTACCCCATTCATCCTATAATGAAATACAGGCAGCGGTTCACGAGGCATTACAGACCCGGGCAGCAGAATACGGCGATCTTCATGCCCGGATTGTAAAAATTTCGGTCCGGAAAGAAGAAGACAGACTGCACGGTATAAAAACAGTGTCAGGTCCCTTTCGGTGATTTCCTGAAAAAATGCAGCAAACTTTTGACTCGTTCCCAGGCTCTGCCCCAATGCCTTTAAGCTAATACTCCCCTCCCTGAGGGAGGGGCAGGGGGAGGGTAAAAACATCAAATAATTACAGGATTTTATCTTCCCACTCCCCTACCCCTTCCACCGGGGGAGGGGAATTTTCTGCTTACCTTAACCCTACAACGACACTTAGCAATTAAGTACTTGAATTTATATGATTTTAATAAAAGCAGTCTCAAGACTAACTACTTGAAATTATTGCCTTTCAATCCTAAGTGTCGTTGTAGGGTTAATGCCACTGGGGTTCTGCCCGGGAACGGGTTGAATCCCCCTGCCCCTGCCCGCAGCACCCAGATATTACTGCCGATAATCTGTGTCAGTTCACTGACAAAATTATTTCTGAAAAAATCCCTGAAACATTTCCTGAACAAATATATGGCATGGTAAACGGTATTATGATATGTTATAAAGATATAATATACTGAATGAGCATAAAACATATCTTCTTTGGCAATATGCAGAAAAATGATAACTGTACGTTGGGGATTATTGTTTTAAGGAACTTTCCGATAAGTAAACAGCCCGCCAAAATGATCGCGGGCAGATTATTTCCGGAAAAACCTTAATTTTTCAATTCTTAGGAGGTGCACTGCATGAAATTAAACAAATGGATACTGTCTGCCGGACTTGTTTTATTTATCGGAACTGTTTCTCACTTACAGGCAGAAGATACCGTTATTCTTAGCAATGGAGAATGGCCCCCGTACTATGGTGAAAAACTGCCGCATTACGGTTTTGATTCCCATATCGTCAGCGAGGCATTTGCCCTGGTCGGTATTAAGACCGAATACCGCTTTTTCCCCTGGGTCAGGGCGTTGCATATGTCCAAAGAAGGGGATTATGACGGCGGAGTGGGATGGGGGAAGAGTGCTGAATTTGAGGAATATCATTATATCAGTGATGCAACATCGGAATACGAATATGTTTTCTTTTATCACAGGAACACCCCTTTTAACTGGGAAACCCTGAATGATATCCGGGGGCTGAAAGTCGGTCTGACCCGCGGATATGATTATCCGCCCGGCATCAGACAGATGGTTGATAAGGGGGAATTCAGGGCCGACTGGGTGTCCAGGGATGAACTGAATTTCAGAAAACTGCTCGCAGGGCGTATTGATATTTTCCCCAATGCCCGTCTTGCCGGACTTTTACAGATACAGCAAATCTTTGGTTCCGAAGAAAGAGAGCAGATTATGTATCACAGGCGGGCCATTGAAAAGAAAACCCTGCATCTGATTCTCGGCAGAAAAATAAGAAAAAATGAAGAACGGATGCATCTGTTTAACAAAGGTCTGAAAATGCTGAAAGAAAACGGTTTTTATGATAAAATTGTGCAGGCTGCAATGCGGGGGGAATATAATCCGGAATAAGAGGAATGAGGGATTTTTTAAGTGCTAAGTACCTGCACAGAAATTCCGTAACATTTTCTGCAGGGGCAATCCCCTGTGGTTGCCCGGCAAAGGTTCCCCCTGCGGATGTTACAAAATTTTTGACGAGGTGCTTATTTGACAGCTCCGTAAAAAACATTGGCAGTCCGGTCAACGCCGGAGTCCGGAAAAGTCTGAAATTATCGGATTTCAGCTTTTGCCGGAATGATGCAGAGTCAGTCAATTCCGAACTTTTTATCTTTGTCATTCAATAATCCGCATTTCTTTCCATTTACCCTGCCGGTATCGCCATAAAGACAGGGAAAAGAGAGAAAAAATAAAAAGAGTGCAGCAGGTCCATGCATAATAAATGCCTGCCCGGAAAAAAATGATTCCAATCCAAAGGGGCAGCACCATTACAAGGAGGGAAGCCAGACCCAGGGACCACATGATAAAACGGGTATCTCCGGCCCCTTTGAGCACACCGATCAGTATCATATAATTGGCATCAAAAAAAATGTAACAGACGACAAAACGGAGCAGCACAATCCCCAGCCTGCTGATATCCTCTGCATTTTCATAATCCTGTGCATGAAAAAGACTCAGAATTTCTTCGGGCAGAAAAAGAAACAGAAAACCTGTGAAAAAAACATAAACCCATGCAATATGAAGGGTTGTACGGGTAATGAGAACCGCTTCTTCCGGCTGCTTTTTCCCGATGGCCTGTCCCACGAGGATACTGGTTCCGATGGAAAAACCGAGCATGGGCATAAATGCCAGGGAGTTTACGGAAAAAACCATACTGCTCACAGCCAGCTCATTTTTGCCGATGCGTCCCAGCATGAAAATAAAAAAGGTAAAGGCAAAAATATCCATGCTGAACTGCATTCCGCCCGGTCCGCCGAAACGGATTAGAAGCACAAAAAGTTTCCTGTCCCATTTCCGGTGCCGACGTACCCCGAATTTCCTGTCATTTTCCGGACTAAAAATCAGAAAAGAAAAAAGCAGGGTCATAAAAAACCAGGCCGTCACTGTGGCAATGCCCGCCCCGGCAATCCCGAGTTCCGGAAATATCCATAAACCGTTGATCAGGGCATAGTTCAAAGGAATATTGAGCAGCATTCCCAGAATATTGACCAGCATGACCGGCCGGGTTTTGCCTAATCCGGAGTAAAATGAGGAAAGGCAGATCTGAAGAACATTCCACCCGCCCCCCAGGCAGAGAATACGGAAATAAATGACTTCTTCGGCCTGCACTTCGGGGGGATGGCCGCCCAGACGGAACAGGGGGACTGCAATAAAACAGAGTCCGGCCAGAATAATTCCGGAAAGCAGGGAAAAGTAAATGCCCTGCCAGAGCGCGCTGCCAATCCGTTTCCGGGCACTGGCACCGATATACTGGGCAATGAAAACGCTGACATATCCGGCGATTCCCATAAAAAAGGAAATAAAGAGAAAAGCGGCAATACCGCCCGGCATGGCAGCGGCAATGGCCGTAAGGGAATAATGGGAAAGAAATACGCGGTCAGTGAACTCCATAACCATGGTGGTGGAGGTTCCTGCCACCAGCGGCAGACTGACGCGCAGTACCTCCCGGTACTGTCGGGAAAGCATGGACTCAGTCCGGCAGCGGATCGCAGAAACAAAGGAGTGCGCCGGAAAGACCGGCTATGCGGATGATCCTGTCTTCTCCCATGTTTATTTCCCGGCGGATTTCCGGGATGATTCGGATTTGCGGTTTTCTTCCGTATAACTCCCGTCATGGATAAGCAGTTCCCGCATATCCAGATAAAGGGTTCGGACCAGATTGTATTCAAAGGGGGAATCAAAATCCCCGTAACTGAAGGGAAGAGAAGCCCGGAATTCCAGCCCGTCCACCGTAGACAAAGCCAGATCCGTGGCAGCGTCAATCTGCAAAGCGCCGACCGCCAGTGTTTTGCTGAAAGAGTCTGCCAGCATTCCTCCGGTATCCCTCAGGGTGGAAGGGCCCAGAATCGGGAGAATCAGGTAAGGGCCTGCATTGACCCCGTATACCCCCAGGGTTTGTCCGAAATCCTCCTGATATTTTATCAGTCCCATTTTTGTTGCGGGATCCCACAGACCGAAAAAACCCACTGTTGTATTCACCATCAGACGGCCCAGTACCTCCCCGGTTTTTTCCCCTTTGCCCTGCAGCAGACAGTTCCCCATGACCAGTACATCGCCGATATTGGAAAAAAAGTTGCGGATTCTGTCCCGCACCGCAATGGGAACCACTTTTTCATAGGCACGGGTCACCGGCTCCAGAACATTGTCATCCACGACCGTATTAAAACGGTAAATCCGCCGGTTAAGGGATTCAAAAGGATCATAGGCATCCAGAAAAGACAGATGATCTCCGGACTGCCCGTTTTTAATTTTCACCCGGCCTGCATCTTTCTCATATTCCGCTACATTTCCGCTCTGGGATGCACATCCGCCCAGAAGCAGGATACTGCTGCATAAAAGTGATATGAATACTGTTCTGTTTCCGATCATAGCATGAATTTCCGTTTAATTTTGATGAATCGGTAAAAAGTCCAAATCTCAAAAACCGCTGTTAATAAAATCAGCAGATTAATATGTGATGAACCGGTAAAAAGTCATTTTTCCGGAATTCAGCCTTGATGAATCGGTAAAAAGTCCAAATTTCAAAATTCGCTGTTAATAAAATCAGAGTGTTAATATGTATCAAAACCTGATTTTCGGACTTTTTACGAGACCATCAGCCTTAGTAAAATCAGCATGTTAAACTGCTGAAATACCCGGATTTCGGACTTTTTTCATATTCATCAATATGTATCAAAACCTGATTTTCCGACTTTTTACGAGATCGTCAATTTTTAAAAAAATTGAGCATATAATCCACATTGGGTCCGTAAAGGATATTCCCCAGATGACCGCCTCTGGGATATATTCTGACCCGGTTTCCGAAAGTGCTGCGGAGAAAATCCAGATCCCCTTTTCCCAGAATAATATCATCGGCATTATGCACCACGGCAATTTTCCGGCTTGCTTTCAGGTATCCTTCCAAAGCCCGCAGACTGATGCTCCGGATCAGTTTTTCCCGGTTTTCGCCCGGATGCTTCCGCTGCCAGTGGGGCAGCAGGATTTTTTCCAGATAATCTTCAAAAGTCCAGTGGAGGACTTTTTTGAAATGGGAAGTGACTGAAGTTCCCAGGGTAATCACTTCATCCGGTTCTTTGATATATCCGCCGTCTGTCAGCATATCCACGGTAAATACCACATTGGCCAGAGCCAGGCGGAAGGCCGCCCCGATCAGTCCTTCCATTTCATGGGGCTGCAAAGGTGTAATGAGGTTAATGTCATAAAGAAATTCCTCGTCAATATAAACATCCCCCTTGTATTCAAAATAGTGGGATGCTTTTTCAAAAATATTGTCAAAAAAAATATCGGCCCGATCCCTCAGATTGCGGGTAACATAATCATCAAAAATTTTCGTGGAAGTAAACAGATCCACCGGCGGATTGATAAGCAGCACCTTGCGGAAATTAAATATTTTCTCCTGTTCATCCACTTCGGCAACAAATGCGGAATTCAGACCTCCCAGGCTGTAACCGGTCAGAAAAAACTCACGGACCGCAACCCTTCTGCGAATTTTTTCATAGGCCATCCGCATTATCCGGTAAATATCTTTGGCATCCTCCCGGCTGATGCCGGGGATGTTTGAAGATGAACCCATAACTGCAAAGCGGCGGGTAAAAGGGGAATTGAGGCAGATAACATGAAAACCGGCACCATAAAATGCGTTCTGCATCATTTTTACCTTCCCGCTTTTATAATTGGAACCTGTTCCCGGAATGATAAAAATCAGGGGGGCCTCTTTTCCTTTGTGATATGCCAGACTGAATCTGTATTCCCGAATATTGCGCAGTGTCGGCGGCAGTTCTTTGTCCTGAAATATTTCGATTCCGTATACCCGTTCCCGGAAAAGAATCCCTTTGAGTTCTTCATCCGGCGGGGTTCCGGCAATGGTGGCCATGAGCGGATCTGAAATGGGGAAATCATAGGAATCCCCGGAAATTCCGTATGCGGATACAGCGGAAAAAAACAGCGCAAAAACAGAAAAAAGCAAAAATATTTTGGGCAGCGGAATCGGGCCTGTGCTTTCTTTTTTCATTTTTATCAGCCTTTTTGTAATGATTTCGTAAAAAAATGATTTCGTAAAAAGATAAAAACCCGTCAGCCAGGTCAAATCCGGAGTTTGTAAGAGCCTGAAAATTCAGCATTCCGCCTATGATAAAGTAATCGTTCCTTCATCTTCTGTATTATTCGTGTAATTCGTGGCTAATATAAAATCAGATAGTTATAAAAAATGCAAAACGATAGATAATCTCAGGTTTTGAAATTTTTAACATATCCTAAAATGCAGGTCAATAAAATAAAGGGCGGGAATCAGCGGATTTGACCCATTACCGCAATTTTTGGTTGTTTAATTTATCTGATTATGGGATACTTTATATGAAAGTCTCCCCGCGCACCTCGTTCCCACGCTCCGCGCGGGAACGGGCTGCGGGACGCT
>JAABRU010000204.1 GCA_011390755.1 Desulfobacteraceae bacterium
AGTTCGGGCCGCCTCGCCTGACACCTGAAACTTGAAACTTGAAACTTCAGACCCGTTTCCGGGTTCTGCCCCAATGGCATTACGTTAAGAAATTTCTGGAGTGCCAAAATGAAGAGAAACGAAATTTTAGCCGGATTTCCCTGTCATTCAGTGTCCCAGACTTTCAGTTCGGGACTCCTCCGCCCTTAACTTAATGGCATTGGGGCAGAGCCCGGGAACGAGTTGAACGGATTTTCAGGATTATCATAACATCCTGAAAATCCTTTAATCCTGAAAATCCTGATTCTGACAAAGTAAGGTTGAAAACAATCCAAAATAACAAGAAATGTAAATTGATTTAGGGCAGATATGAAGGATGCCGATGTTAGAACTTGAAATTGTTGTGTCTCAATCCCGTATCAATCGAACTTATTCGGAAACTTTAATATCCTGTTTTTGTACAATATTATATTATGAGAAAATCATGTTTCAATCCCTGTTCCGGTGCTGTCCCGTCCCTGTGCTTTAAGTGAAAACCGATGCTCATAATAAAACCTGTGATAAATTCAATAAAAGCCCTGCTGTCTGTAACTAACTGATAATAAGAATTTTCTGTTTCAGAGTTCACTGTCACTGTCCGATTTTCCCGCTTCATTTTCAACATCCTTTATATAATGTTTAAGATAATTGTTTTGGGGTAGGCCGGGGTGAACGCAGTGAACCCCAACATCCTGAATCTGTTGGGGTTCATTCCTCACTCCAACCTGCAGGAAACTACAGGAACCCAAATCTGTTTTCTTAAACACTATATCAGTCATCATAAATTGGAGGTATTATAAAATATTTTAATGAATCTGAAAACTTATATTATTCACCACTAAATCCGGGGGAATCTGGAGTTTGTTTAGAGAATATCAGTAGATCGAAAAGTTTCCGGAGGAGTGCAGAAACTGTATTTCTGCATGGGTCAACCGGGAGATGCGGCCATGCAAAAATACAGTTTCTGCACTCCGGGACGGCCCTAAAACCGTATCCGGGGGAAACTTTTCGATTCACTGAATATTATAAAAAATTCAGTTTCCGCAGACCGGGTTAGCGAAGCGTAACCCGGTAATGTATTGTCCTCTGGGAAGTCTTAGATGATCTCATGAAAAAAATGTACCGAAGGAGTGCCAGACTGAAAGTCCGGCAGTGTCTGACAGACGGCAGCCCGGTTACAGACTTTCCGTCTGTGACTCCTGCAGAAGCGCTGCATTCATATTTGGAAATCGCCTTAGGTCAATGACATTGATTTACATATTGTAAAAATTCTGATACACGATCACATTATTTTTTATGTCAGTGAGTCAAATGGCTTGATTTTTATATAAAAATGCTGAATATTGAATGTTTGCAGTATGTAACAGTTCTTTGTTTCGTATTTCGTTGTGAGTCACGTCTCATGGCGGTTTGTATGAAAGTGCCTGCGAAAAACCGGCTTCGGCCTTCATTTTCGCACTCCGCGCAGCTTTCATGCTTCGCTGTGAGTTATTCCTCATGGCGTTTTATATGAAAGTGTCTGCGAAAAACCGGCTTCGGCCTTCATTTTCGCACTCCGTGCAGCTTTCATGCTTTGTTGTGACTGTCAGTCATGGGCGTTTATAAGCACAGAAATCACAGCGTTTTCAAAAAGATGCACAGAGAAACAAATTCTGAAAAAATGCTGCGGCCCTCTGTGTTTTTTAAGAACCCGGGCGGCCCTCTGTCGGGGTGGCAGGCAAAAATCAGACAGTTGCAGGATACCCCGAAGTTGCCGGAACGAAAAAACAGTAACCCGGGTTCATAGTGCTTTGTCAAATTTGAAATTATGGGTTAAAACACCGGATTTTACCAAAAATTCAGGTGTTTCAGTGCAACTGAAGTCACAGATTCAAAGTTGACAGTGCAATAGGCGGCAGCTTGAATTTTTTTTATTTTTCCAGCACAGTGAACTCAGAGATTCCAGGGAAACCGGCAGAATGCCGGTGAGGAGGAAATAGGATTTACTGCTAAAAAACAGGTGGTTAGTGAATTATGGATTTATCCGGAACAGAAATATTTGAAAAACTTTCCATTGTTGATCCGGAACTGACAGAGAAAATACTGGCCCGGATTGAAAAAAAAAAGAATAAGGTCACCCGTGCGGATCTGTTTTTTATTGAGGAAGAAATTCTGCAGACTTTTTGCCAGGATGCTGAACTGGGAGAGATTGCGGCAGAGGGATATTCGCTTCTTGTGGGGGATGTGCCCGAAGACCGCCTGGCAGTTTACCGGGATGAAATTCTCCGCGGATGCGCCAAAGGTCTGAATCTGGGGCGGATGCTGGCACGTTACTGGGTGCCGGTGCTGAAATACGGCAGTGAGGACTGTGTCTGCCGTTTTCCGCATCTTCTCCGGGTTCTGCTTGCCAAAGGGGAATATATTCTGAAAAAGCCTTTGGATTATCTTTCCCTGATTCTGGAAAGGACGCAGGAAGCCCTGAGTATTATGGGTCTGTACACGGATGTTTTTTCCCGGAATCTTTCCTATAAAGAAAGCCTGCACCTGGCACGGGTGCTTCCCCAGTCGGTTCAGATGCTGCCGGAAGAAAAACAGAACTGGCAGATTTCGCAAATCCGCCGCATTGCCCGCCGGGATATTTCCCTGCTTCTGCCTTTTCTGAAGGCATTGGAAAAGGATCTGTGCCTGCTTTCGGAAAAAGGACTGAAAACCTTTGTCACTCAGGGGATGGAAAAATTTGACCGCAGTGAAAGTCTGGGACGCAGATATATTTCCCTGGAATCCGGACTGGGGCGGGATGATTATAAAGAACTGCTTGTCACCGTATCTCTTCCCAAAATCCGGGCACAGCTGAACCGCTATGTGCAGGCCCGCACCGGCTCGGCTGTTTCTGTGCGTCCCCTGTCTTCCCTTTCCCAATCCTGCTTTGCCGAAGAAGAACCCGTCCCCCTGGTCTGCTCGGACGGAAAATCCATTTATCTTTCCGGGCATATCAGCGAATTTGACAGTCTGGAAGAAAATCTGGAATTCTGCAAATGCCTGTGCAAACTGGAATCGGCATTTTATGAATTCGGCACGTTTGACTTTGATCTGGAACGGGTGCGGCGGCTTTGCGGGCCGGGTTTGCATATGCCGGATGAATTCCCCGGGCATCTTTCCCATCCGGAGATATTTTTCCGCAGCTTCCCGCTTCCCTCCCTGGCTGCGGATTTGTTTCATATTTTTGAGCAGGGTCGCATCCGGATTCTGCTGGATCATTTTTATCCGGGAATTTCCCGGAAGGCTTTCCCTCTCCTGCTCAGAAAAGCCGGGCATCTGAAAATTCCGCAGACTGCGGAAATTCCTCTCCGCTGTCTCTATGATACCATTTCCCTGGGGGAAACATGGGAAAGGACTGCGGAAAAAACAGCATCTCTTCCCCCGGACTGCCGGTCATCTTTGGCACATATCCGAAAGATATTTGAAGAAACGGTGACTCCGGAATCCGGAGTGGAACACTGCGGGCAGCTGCTTTTTTCCGTGTACCCGGAAACAGAGAAAATGCTGTCCGGGCTGTTGAATGAACCTCTTTCTGAAGAAAATTATCCGCGGCTGAAGACCCCCTGGAACCGCAAACTGCGGCCGGATCTCTTTTATGCCGCATTTCAGGATGTCATTCAGACCGCCCGGCGGATCAAAGTAAAACTGGAAGAAAAGGGATACGCATCCTACCAAAATGATATTCAGAAAAAACTGCTGGAAAAGCAGGGAAATCTCGGGCCGGAAGATATTGAGGAAGTGGTGCTGCGGCGCAGGGCGGAAGAAGAACCGGACAATCCTGCTGCAATATCCCTGAATGCCGATCTGATCTGGCCGGATATGAAAAATATTCTCAGGGGATCGGGCGCGGATACGGAAATCGGGACAGAATCTCCCCACCCGGTTTTCCGCTATAAGGAATGGGACTGCCATATGGGGGATTACCTCCCGGATTATGTGCGTATTACCGACCGGATGAATACAGAAATCCCGGGTGATTTTTATGCGGAAACCCTGCAAAACAATTACAGACTGGTGCAGGGAATCCGCAGGGCCTTTGAAATGCTCCGGCCCGAAGACCTGACAATCCTCCGCCGATGGGTGGAAGGGGATGAATTTGATTACCGGGCCATGCTGGATTTTGCATTGGACAGAAAAGCCGGTATCACACCTTCTGACCGTCTCTATATCAAACGCATCAAACAGCAGCGGGATGTGGCCGTGCTGCTGCTGACAGATCTTTCCCGTTCCACATCCAATGCGGTTTTTGCTTCCGAGTATTCTGTAATAGATATAGAGAAACAGGCCATTGTACTGTTCTGCGAAGCCCTGCAGGTGCTGGGGGATAATTTTGCCGTTGCGGGATTTTCCGGCACAGGAAGATTGTCGGTGGATTATTACCGGATAAAGGATTTTGATGAAGATGTGTCGGACAGGGTGAAGCACCGGATCAACAGTATGCGTCCCCAGCGGAGCACCCGCATGGGCGCGGCTGTCCGCCATGCAGCATGGGCGCTGGAACAGATTTCCGCCAGGGTCAGAATCCTGATTATTCTCAGCGACGGTTTTCCCAATGATGTTAATTATAAAAGGGAATACGCCATTGCAGATACCCGCAAGGCCGTTTCCGAGGCCCGGGCCAAAAATATCCATACACGGGCCATTACCGTCAATATCGTGGGAGACAGTCAGCTGGATGAACTTTACGGCAGTTTTCATCACAATGTCATTTCCGATGTGCGGGAACTGCCGGATAAACTGCTGCGTATTTACAGTTCGCTGACCAGATGATTTTTATCCGGATGCTGTGGCACCTGTCAAAGTGAAACTGGGGGCTTATGTCACTCCTGCCGGGGCCTATTGCATAACCCTGTAATGTAACATATCCGTTGAGAAAAAATCCGGAGTCGGAAAACTGAACCGCAGATGAACACGGATGAACGGGATTCTGTAATTCGTGCATATCTGTGTGAATCCGTGTAAATCTGCGGTTTTCAAAGATTTTGGTGTTTTTCTCAGCAGGTATGTTACATTACAGCATAACCCCTTTACGGAATCCGGGGGCATTACTGTTGCCGCCGGGGCATCCCTGCCCTCCCCCCGGAAGAAGTATTTTCTTGATTAAAATGCCAAATACGGATACATTGCCCGGTGTCAGGTGTCCGGGTATCCGGGTAAAGATGATGATAATATCAGAAAAAAGGAGAAAAAAATGCTGAATTTCAGAAATGTCTGCTTTACTGTACTGCTCACACTTTTTCTTTGTTCCCCGCTTTGGGCTGCGGATGCAGTGAAAATGGACCTTAATGCTGTTTACGGATCCGGCAGTTTTCATACGCAGGGTGCCTCGGATTTTGCCAAACTGGCTGAAAAATATTCCGGGGGCAGTGTGCTGATTACGGTGCATCCGGGCGGTGCTTTGGGATTTAAAGGCCCGGAGCTTTTGAAAGTCGTGAAAGACGGCCAGGTTCCCATGTCGGATATTCTGATGGGCGTTGTGGCCGGAAGCGAGCATGTCTTCGGCATCAGTTCCCTTCCCCGTCTGGTGATGAATTATGAAGATGCCCGTAAACTGTATGATATGTCCCGCCCCCTTTATGACAAAGCGGCCGCAAAATGGAATCAGAAACTTTTATACGCAGCCCCCTGGCCGCCCAGCGGACTGGTTACGCAGAAAGAAGTGAAAAGTATTGCAGATATCAAAGGCATCAAAACCCGCACCTATGATAAAAACGGGGCCGAATTTCTCAAAGCCCTGGGCGGCGCGCCGGTTTCCCTGCCCTGGGGCGAGGTCTATTCCTCCCTGCGGACCGGGATGATTGATTCTGTCCTGACCTCCGCTGAATCCGCCAATAACGGAAAATTCTGGGAAGTTCTGGGTTTTTTCAAAAAAATCAATTATGCCTATCCCCTGAACATGGTTACTGTAAACCTTGATTACTGGAACGCGCTGAGCAAAGAACAGCAGGATGCCCTTCTCAGAGCAGCCAAAGAAACCGAAGAGAATCAGTGGAATAATTCCTCTGCCCGCAATGATGAATCCCTCGGGGCCATCGCAGAAAACAAAATACAGGTTTCCGAAGAAAGTCCGGAACTGGCAGCGGAAATGAACAAAGCCGCAAAGCAGATTGTGGATGAATTTAAAAAAGATGCCAAAGAAGATGTGAAAAAGATTCTGGAAACCTTTATGAAATGATGCGGAAATTTCTGGAAAAAAGCATCCGCTGCATAGACCGCGCCTGTCTTGCGGGCGGCTATGCGGCGGCTTTGTTTATGCTGCTCATTGTACTGCTTATCACGGTGGAGATTTTTCTGCGCACTTTTTTTCATTATTCCACCATGATTGCCGATGAATACAGCGCGTATTTTTTTGTGGCCCTGGTTATGCTGGGACTGGGCCTGACCCTCCGGGACGGGGCCCATATCCGCATCACCCTGCTGCAGACGCGTCTGGGAGAAAAAGCAGCGGTCATACTGGAAATAACGGCCTGTCTGCTGGCCCTTGCCCTCTGTTCCTTTGCCCTGTATCATTCTTTTCTCATGGTCTGGGATACTTTCAGTCTGGAAATGACCGCGGACAGTATTTCGGAAACACCTGTCTGGATGCCCCAGACAGTGATTCCTTTGGGATTTCTGCTTTTGGATCTGCAACTTCTTGCCAATTTCCTGAGGAGGCTGCTATCATATCCGACCCCTTAATTCTGAGCCTTGTCCTGTTCGGGATCATGTTCCTTTTCCTGCTTTCGGGCCTGTGGATCGGTTTTTCCCTTATGGCCGCGGCTGTGGTGGGAATGCTCTGCTATAAACTGAACCTGCCGCCCACCCTTTCCATTTGGAACAAAATCGGCGGTCTGATAGCCAATTCCGTATGGAACAGTATCAATTCCTGGTCCCTGACCGCCCTGCCCCTGTTTATTTTCATGGGGGAAATCCTTTTCCGCACGGCCATTTCCGCCAAACTGCTCAACGGTCTGGTTCCCTGGTTATCCCATATTCCGGGACGGCTGCTCCATGTGAATGTGGTGGCCTGTTCCCTCTTTGCCGCTGTATCCGGTTCCAGCGCTGCCACCACAGCCACAGTGGGAAAAATCACCCTGGATGAACTTTCCAGACGGGGATATGACCGGGGCCTGGCCGTGGGGTCCCTGGCCGGGGCAGGAACACTGGGATTCCTCATTCCTCCCAGTCTTATCATGATTATCTACGGGATTCTGTCGGATACTTCCATCGGCAAACTCTTTATCGGCGGTGTTATTCCCGGACTGATGCTGGCCGGATGCTACAGTATCTATATCATCACCTGTGCAACGCTGCATCCGGATCTGGTGCCGGACAGTGATGAAAGTTATACTTTCCGGCAGCGCATGGCCGCCTCCCGTGAACTCTTTCCCGTGCTGCTGCTGATTTTTGCTGTACTGGGCGGCATTTACCTCGGTTTTACCACGCCTACCGAAGCCGCGGCCATCGGTGTGGTCGGGGCTTTCATCCTGGCCCTGTTTTTCCGGAATCTGACCCTGAGCAATTTCAGGGAAGCCGTCATCAGTGCCGTGAAAACCACCTGCATGATCTGTTTTATCATCATCGGAGCCGCGTTTCTTTCCCAGGTGGTGGGATTTGTGGGCATCGCGAGGGCCTTAAGTCTTTACATCGCGGGCCTTAACCTTTCCCCCTATGTACTCATCCTTGTTGTCGGGCTGATGTATCTTTTTCTGGGAATGATTTTAGACGGTATTTCCATCGTGGTCATGACCCTGCCCATTGTGCTTCCCATCGTGGTGAATGCCGGATTTGATCCCCTCTGGTTCGGTATTTTCCTGGTTTTTAGCGTAGAACTTTTCCAGATTACCCCGCCCGTGGGTTTTTCCATTTTTGTCATCCAGGGCATTTCCGATGAAAAAGTCGGAGACATTCTCCGGGCCACCTTTCCCTTTTTCCTCATCATGATATTCATGGTGGTACTGGTCACACTGTTTCCGGAAATCGTCTTTTATCTGCCCCGCCGCATGGTGGAATAGCGGGTGAGTCGCATGACTGGGGAACAAAACAGAGAGAAAAACATGAAAAAGGAAAAAGCCCTGCTGGCCGAAGGATTGTCCAAAACCTATGCGGGCGCACCCCGTCCTGCCCTGTGTGATTTTGATATTTCGGTAGATTACGGGGAAATTTTCGGCCTTTTAGGGCCTAACGGCGCAGGAAAAACCACGGCCATTTCTCTTATGAGTTCCCTGCTGGCCCCGGACAGCGGGAATATATCTGTCTGCGGTAAAGATATCCGCAGACATGCCCGGCAGGCACGGAAAGTACTGGGTCTGGTTCCTCAGGACATTGCCCTGTATCCCAATCTGAGCGCAAGGGAAAATCTGATGTATTTCGGAAGATTATACGGCCTGGGCGGGAAATCTCTCCGGGAAAACGTGGATGAAAGTCTGGAAATCTGCGGTCTGAAAGATCGGGCGGATGACAGAATATCGGTCTATTCCGGCGGAATGAAACGCAGGGCCAATCTGGCCGCGGGGATTGTGCATCATCCCAAACTGCTGTTTCTGGATGAACCCACTGTGGGCATTGATGCGCAGTCCCGAAATATGATACTGGAAAAGCTGCTTATGCTCCGGGATATGGGAACAGCCATGATATACACCAGTCACTATATGGACGAAGTACAGCAGATATGCTCCCGCGTCGCCATTATGGATGAGGGAAAAATTGCTGCGCGGGGAAGTACAGCCGCGCTGATGGAAAAACACGGACAATGCAAAAATCTGGGGGAACTTTTTCTGCATCTGACCGGAAAAGCCCTGCGGGATTAAGGCGTTTTCCGAAAAAATCTATGCAATATTGTAATGTCAGCGGCATTGAATATAATAGACATTATCGGAAATAAATTCTGCAGGGTTCGTTAGCGCAGCGTAACGCACCGTATCTCTGAAATAACGGTGCCTTACGGCTATCGCCTAACACAGCCTGCGCCGGAAATCCTTATTTCCGATAATGTCTAATATTGTAATGTAACATTGATGAATCGGTAAAAAGTCCAAATTTCAAAAATCGCTATTAATAAAATCAGAGTGTTAATATGTATCAAAACCTGATTTTCTGACTTTTTACGAGATCATCAACATTGTCTTTGAGAAAGGAGTGCGAAAATTATTTTTCGCCCACGCTCCGAAGGAGCCTGGGCGAAAGACCGCTCCGCCCAACTTTCGCACTCCGGGTTTCTCTGAATAAAATACCGAATATAATCAGCATGAAACAATTTTCTCAAAGGGTACGTTACATTACAGTCTAATATCAATGCCGTTTCCTTAAGCAGAAATTCCTCCTCCCCCGGTGGGAGGGGGAAACCAGCGCACTGTAATTAAAACAGTTTATATCCTCCCCGGCCCCTCCCTCAGGGGACAATGCTGTTGGCTTAAGGTGGGAGGAGTGTCAGACTTACAGTCTGGCAGGCTGAAATTATTCAGAAAAAGACATGCTAAACTGTAAGTCCGGCACT
Source organism: Desulfobacteraceae bacterium (assembly GCA_011390755.1). Taxonomy (GTDB): domain Bacteria; phylum Desulfobacterota; class Desulfobacteria; order Desulfobacterales; family Desulfococcaceae; genus JAABRU01. The sequence goes on from JAABRU010000204.1 coordinate 9,512, forward strand.
CCGGTTTTTCTTAAGGCAGCAGTATTGTCCCTCAGGGGAGGGGAGTCTTAGGGAAAGGGCACTGAATATAATATAACACATTCGCTACAGGAAAAAATCTATGCCTCTTTTAGGATTATTATCTCTTATTATACAGATATTCTTTGCGGTTCATGCGGTAAAAACCGGCAGGGACCGTTACTGGTTATTTATTATCATTTTTTTTCCGGGAATCGGTTCCCTGGTATATTTTTTTGCGGAATTTCTTCCGGAAATGCGGGCCGGGGCTGTTTTCAGACAAGCCGGAAGCACTTTGGGAAAACTGGTCGATCCGGGCAGAGAACTGCGGCAGATGCAGGAAGAGCTGGAACTGAACGACAGTGTCAAAAACCGTCTGGCCCTGGCAAAAGCCTATGTGGATGCGGGCATGTTTGATGAAGCCATTGCCATGTATGAAAGCTGTATGCAGGGAATCCATACGGATGATCCCCCGGCAATGGAAGGTCTGTGCTGCGCTTATTTTTTTAAAGGGGATTATGCCGGTGCCAAAGAAAAACTGCTGACACTCAGAGAAATGCGCGGGGAAAGGACCGGAGATGAGTTTGATCTGCTCCTTGCCAGGACTTATGAATATATGGGAGAAACACAGGCCGCCCTGGAAGAATATGCCTATCTGGAAAAAGTGTTTACCGGCGAAGAAGCCCGCTGCCGTTATGCCCTGCTGCTGAAAAAAGAGGGCAGAAATGAAGAAGCCCGTGAACTGTTTGAAAAAATCATCCGCAATGTGAAACTGTCTCCCGGATTTCATCAGAAAAATCAGAAGCAGTGGGTGAATATAGCCAAAAAAGAGATATGAAGCACCGGGGTCTTTTTTACTGTTTTTGCTCGGAAGGAACCCCGTTCAACGGTCTGCCGGAATGATGCAGACTTTCTGAAATCTCCTTTTCAAAACATTCATCCGAATGGACAATGACAGATTTTTGCAGTCTGCGGAATCTGTGCAGCAGCATTTCAGCAAAAGGGCTAAGCCGGGCCCCTCCGCCCGAAGCCCCGCCGGTACTCCTTAGCAGCAGAGGATTTCCCAGGCGTTCCTCACTTGCATTGATCCGGTTCCACATGGCTTTGTATCCCATGCGGAGTTCTTTGGCCGCCGCGCGGATGGAACCGAGACGTTCAATGGCATCAAAAATCCGCATCCGCCCCAGCCCGAAAACCACTTCCCCGGAATCATCTTCTATCCATATTAGACCTCCTGCAAAACGCATTTATCTCATTTTATGGATTTATAAAAACAAACAGTTATAATGAGCAATTTTAGTTTTGCAGGAGGTCTGTTTTTGACCGGATACAGTATTTTTCCGATTTGCCGGATTGTGTTTTTTTCATTTTGTCAATAGGAAAAAATCAGCCAGTACATGACCAATTTCGTTTTTATATTTCTGAACCTGCCTAATCAGAGACGCAGGGCCCTGCGTCTCTGATTAGGCAGGATTCGGATTATCAAAAAAACAAACTGCTCGTGCAGTAGTGTTTTGTCAAGATTTCCGGGTAGGTGCAGCCGTTACCGACCGCACCCCCCACAGAACCGTACGTGAACAGTTAATTCATACGGTTCCCCGGTTCCGGAGGTTCGCCCCCGGAAACCGGGCAGGCATTACCCCGGACGGCGCATGACTCCGCTGTCCGTCCGCAGTATGATAAGGTCATACTGACATGTGTACCGGTGTCGGAGCACCGGGCATCCTTACCTTATCATAACGTCATGCCTGACTTCACCTTCCCTCCGGCGGG
>JAABRU010000205.1 GCA_011390755.1 Desulfobacteraceae bacterium
GGGAAGGGAAATCCCTTAATGCAATATCCACAATGGCCCACCAAGTCAGCAGCAGGAAGACAATACCGCCGCCGATAATCATATATACCGAAGTCAGTTCCGTTGCAGCACCTGTTTCCATACTCAGTCCCCCAGACGATCCGCAATTTTCAGAACCGTATTCACATAATATTTACTGTGATTGTATTTATACACCACCTGTGCCGCCTTATCTCTGCTGATACCCGCACGCCAGCCGTAGTGATTGAGATAACTGGCGATACTCATGATGGCATCCGCATGGGTGAAGAGATCAATGCGGCCGTCGCCGTTGCCGTCCCTGGCGTACAGGGGAATATTGCTGGGCATGAACTGGCAATATCCCATTGCACCGGCATAGGACCCCACGATATCCAGAGGGTTCAGCCGTTCTTTTGCTGTATAGCGTAAAAAAGCCCTGAGTTCCTGGTAGGCCCATCCCGATTTTTTCCGGGCCTTTTCCTCAAACGCTTTTTTGGAAAGCCGGGTTTCCGCGGCAATTTCCTGCCACAGACGATTGCGGACATTCAGATCCGAAAGTGCTGACATGGTGGAAAGGGTATTGAATACCAGGCGGTTTCCCACATAGGTTCCCAGTCGGGTTTCCACCAGCAGAATCGCGGTAATCACCTGAGGACTGACCCCGTATGCCTGTTCGGCACGGTTCAGGGCATTCCTGTTTTCGGCCATATAGGCTTTGGCTTTCCGTATGGGTTCCGCGTCCAGAAACTGATCGTAATTGAGTTTGCCTTCCCGGTGGACAAAATAGAGGGAAACCCCTTTGGTGTCAAAATATACAGCGGCATTTCCGTAGAATTTTTTTACCTGTTCCGCATGAAAACCGTCCTGCACCAGCTGTTTCTGCAAAGAAGCAAAATCATTGTTATTGGAAGTACCGGAGGGGGTACCGGCAGCAAAACCTGAATCAGCACAGATCTGCACCGAAATCATAACCAGAAAAATACACGGCAATAAATATTTTTTTTTCATCATTTTCCTTTCCCCATCAGTTCATTAAAGTGTCAAAAGATAATACCGCATTTTCCGTTCACTGATACATGAGCAATCCGGATTGCAGAAATTATATTTCTGCACGGCCGCAGCTCCCGGCTCCCCTGTGGGAAATACAGTTTCCGCACACCTTCGGAAATTTTCGATCTGCTGCGTTTCTGGGTAGTGGGTCAAACCGGCTGATTTGAAATTCCCCTCCCCGGCGGGAGGGGTTAGGGGAGGGGGGATTCAACCAATTTGACCCACTACCCGTTTCTGAAATATAAAAACCGGATGGATCGTGTACCCGGTTTTCCGGCCTTTATACACCTTGCCAGCATCCGGATAACATGATATAGATTCGGAAAATCAAAACATATTTTCCTGTTTTCTGCAACCATGAAAATAAAACACATAAAAAAATAAACCCCATGCCGAAAAGCAAAACCGTTTTTATCTGCCAGTCCTGCGGCAGCGCCAGTCCCAAATGGATGGGAAAATGTCCCGACTGTAATCAGTGGGATACTTTCAGCGAAGAAATTCAGCATAAAAACCCCATTCCGGGAACCGTCAGAAATTTTTCCAAAACACAATCCGCTTCTTTTTCCGCATCTTCTTCCGTACCGGTTCCCATAGACGCTGTGGAAGCGGATGAGGATGAGAGGACGGAATGCGGTATCCGGGAATTCGACCGGGTGCTGGGCGGGGGACTGGTTGCCGGTTCCCTGGTACTCATCGGCGGCGATCCGGGCATCGGCAAATCCACTCTGATGCTCCAGGCCCTTTTCCGCCTGGCCGACCGGGGGCATACCGTGCTGTATGTTTCGGGCGAGGAATCGGTCCGCCAGCTCCGGCTGCGCAGCCGGCGGCTGGGCACCCTGTCGCCGCGCCTTCTGGTTGTTTCGGAAATTGAGATGGAGTCGGTAATGCAGATGATTGCACAGACCCGGCCCGATGTGGCGGTGGTGGATTCCATACAGACCATGTTCAACAGCGATCTTTCTTCGGCCCCCGGCAGTGTCACCCAGGTGCGGGAATCGGCCATGCGGCTGATGATTATGGCCAAAAAAAGCGGCATTCCCATTTTTATTGTGGGACATGTGACCAAAGAGGGGGCCATTGCCGGGCCCAGACTGCTGGAGCATATGGTGGATACGGTACTGTATTTTGAAGGGGACCGCAGTCATGTTTTCCGGATTCTCCGGGCCGTTAAAAACCGCTTCGGTTCCACCAATGAAATCGGTGTATTTGAAATGAAGGAAAAGGGACTGGAGGAAGTGCCCAATCCCTCCACCGTTTTTCTTTCGGAACGTCCCGCCAATGCACCCGGTTCCGTGGTAACGGCCAGCATGGAGGGAAGCCGCCCCATCCTCATTGAAATCCAGGCCCTGGCCAGCAGCAGTAACCTGGGAACGCCCCGCCGCACGATTCTGGGACTGGACCCCAACCGGGTGGCACTGCTTTTGGCCGTAATGGAAAAAAAACTGGGGATGCACCTGATGGGCCATGATATTTTTATGAATGTGGCAGGCGGTGTCAAGGTTCACGAACCGGCTGTGGATATGGGCATTGTGGCGGCCGTGGCTTCCAGTTTTCTGGACAGACCTGTACCCGAAGGCCATATTGTCATGGGCGAAGTGGGGCTGACCGGCGAGGTCCGGGCCATCAGTCATGTGGAAAACCGTGTAGGCGAAACACAGAAGATGGGATTCCGGAAATGTATCATTCCCAAAAGCAATCTGAAACGGATGAAAGATATCAAAGGAATTGAACTGGCAGGTGTCCGATCCGTGGTACAGGCAATAGAAACCCTCTTCTGAATCCTATTCCGGCATTCTGTTGAGCACAAGATGCAGGATAAAAATTGTGATCCCCACAGAAATGGCACTGTCCGCCACATTAAACGCGGGCCAGTGGGCAGAACCGATGTAAAAATCCAGAAAATCCACCACTTTTCCAAAACGGAAACGGTCTATGAGGTTGCCCACGGCCCCTCCGAAAATCAGGGCCAGTCCGAATGCCAGCCAGGGATGGGTACGGGGGGTCTGATGATAAAACCAGAGAACAAAGCATGCGGCGACCGAGGACATAAACAGAAACACAATCTTGCGCAGCAGGGGATCCCTGTCCGCAAAAAAACCGAAGGCACCGCCCGGATTATGGATATGGGTAATATTGAACAGTCCCTGAATCACCGGAAACGAATCATACAGGGGCATGGTTTTCAGGATAATCCATTTGCTGATCTGATCCGCAATAATCACCAGCCCGGCAATAACAATCAGACGGATGTATTTTTCTTTATTTGAATAAACAGGCAGCTCCGTATTTACCGAATTCACTGGCAATGACATTTTTTCTACAGTTCCCTATTGCTTTGTCAACGTTTAAATGTGACGGTATGCAGCACCCTGAAATTTCGCAGGGGCGCATTGCATACGCCCGCCATACGGCAGATCCGGGGCCTATGCCGCCCCTGCAGGAGTGACTTAACCCGTCATTTTAACGTTGACAGTATACTATGGCAGAAGAATGATAAAAAGCAGACCGGCATTTTTCCCGACCTGCTTTCTATTAGCATCAATTTCCTTTTTTGTCATTATTTTTGATGAGCCCGTAAAAAGGCCGGTGTCCTGCTCTGACTGAAATACCCTGTCTGCCGGGCCCGGGCAGATGATTCCGGATATTCTGTAATTCATTTCAGAATCAGGATGCTGATCAGCGGGCAGAGAACCTGTTTCAATTACCGCAGGACACAATAGTAAAAAGCGGGAAACAGAAAAACATCCCTCCCGTATTGACGGACAGCTCAAAATATGAGACGTTTTTGATCGGGAAAAAACACCGGTTTTTTATCAATTGGCAGTCAATGTCATTGACGTAAGACTTCCCTCCCCTGAGGGAGGGGCAGGGGGAGGGTGAAAAGGGTCTTTCATTACAGTCCGCTGCCTCCCCCTCCCCTGACCCCTCCCGCCGGGGGAGGGGAATACTCTGCTTACGTCAGTGACATTGAATTGGCAGTGGTTCAAATCCGCTGAACCCAAAATCCCCCCGGCAGGAAAATGCTGCTGACCTAAGGCCGGAGGTGTGCCAGACTTACAGTCTGTCATACTGAACCCACCGGGGAAAAACTGCCAGACGGCCCGACCGGGCTCGCCGAAGTCTTGTAAGTTCGGCACTCCGTTTTTTCCTCAGGTCAACCGTATTGTCCCTCAGGGGAGGGGAGTCTTACAGCCAATGCTGTTGACTTAGAACCTATCCGAAAACCTCCGAAACAGATTTTTAAACCCGGTGGAAGTAAGGGTTTAAAACACCGGAAAACAGGTTTTCGGATAGGCACTTAAGATCGGAGGAGTGCCGAACTTACAGTCTGGCAGGCTGAAATTATTCAGAAAAAGACGTGCTAAACTGTAAGTCCGGCACTCCGGTTTTTCTTACGGCAGCAGCATTGAGTCTTACAGCGGGGGGATATCCCTTTTCCCGAAAGCATACAGGAATCGGCTAAATCATGAATAAAAACAGTCCTCACATTCTGGTTGTTGATGATGAAGACAGCATCCGGCTGAATCTGGAAGCCTTTTTTGAGGATGAAAACTGCAGGGTAACATGCGCATCCAGTGCGGAAGATGCGCTGGAAAAAACAGCTTCCGAAATATTTGATGCCGGTATTATTGATATCCGTCTGCCGGACATGGATGGAAACTGTCTGATACACAAAGTCCGCAGTCTGCAGCCGGAAATGAAGTTCATCATCCATACCGGTTCAGCCGATTACACCCTGCCCGAATCCCTGATCCGCATCGGTATCCGTCCCCGGCAGGTTTTTATCAAACCCTTATCCGATATGCGGATTCTGATGCAGGTCATCCGCGATATTCTGGAACCGGCGGCAGAATAGGGGACTGTCAAATATATTTATGGACACTCAGAAAAACTGGGGAGGAGTGGCCAGACTTTCAGTTCGGACTCCCCGGTCCGGACTTTTTAAAAGGGTAAAAAATTTATTTGACAGAATCAGCAGATCGAAACGTTTCCGGAGAAGTGCAAAAATTGTATTTTTGCATGGGGTAAGCGGGAGATGCGGTGGTGCAGAAATACAGTTTCTGCACTCCGGGGCAGCTGTAAAACCGTATCCGGGGGAAACTTTTCGATCTGCTGAGAATCAATAGTGCGCTGTCAGGGGCAGGTTTACGGGGATGCGGAACCTCTCCGGAACCGCAGGGGCGCATTGCACACGCCCTTGCAGGAGTGACAGACACTCTCATTTTTACCCTGGGGAGACAATAGGCGGCAGGTGTTTTTCCGAAATTCCGACGATTTTCTGTGAGGGAAAGGAAATTTTCATGGTTCTGAATGAATCCGATGTTACAATTCTGATTATTGATGATGACCCGGTCGTCCGGGAGAGTATCTGTGTTTTCCTGGAAGACAGCGGTTTCAATACTCTGGAAGCAGAAAACGGACGCATCGGCCTGGATCGGTTTCGCAGGGAAAAACAGGTGGATATTATACTGGTTGATCTCCGTATGCCGGAAGTGGACGGACTGGATGTACTGGCCGCGGTCACAAAAGAATCGCCCGAAACCCCCATTGTCGTAGTTTCGGGAACAGGGGTTTTGCAGGATGCCATTGAAGCCCTGCATCTGGGGGCATGGGATTATGTAAGCAAACCCATACAGGATATGGAAGTTCTGGAATATGCGGTACGCAAAGCCCTGGAACGCGCAGGACTGCTGGTGGAAAACCGGAAATACAGGGAACATCTGGAAAGCGAAATACAGAAAAGAACTGCGGAACTGGAAGAGCGGACAAAGCAGCTGGAAATCGCCAATCAGAGACTGAAAGAAGAAATGGAAGAGCATCAGCGGGCCGAGGCCCGGTTCCGTCATGCCCAGAAAATGGAGGCCCTGGGCACACTTGCCGGAGGTATTGCCCATGATTTCAACAATATTCTCTTCCCCATCATCGGCTATACCGAACTGATGATGGATGATGTGCCGGAAAACGGGCCCATGCACAGAAATCTGGAACAGATCCTCAAAGCCGCGTTCCGGGCCAAAGAACTGGTCAGTCAGATTCTGGCTTTCGGAAGACGCGGTGAAACCGGAAAAAGTCCGCTGAACATCCGCCTTGCGGTCAAAGAGGCCCTGAATCTGCTGCAGGCCACCCTGCCTGCCACCATTGCGATTCAGCAGAAAATTCAAAAAGACTGCGGTTCTGTTCTGGGAAATCCCACGCAGATTCATCAGGTCATGATGAATCTTTGCACCAACGCCTACCATGCCATGCGGGAAAAGGGCGGAGTGCTCTCCGTTGAAATGGATGAATGCGAAATGGATGAGGGGGAAAACAGTCTCCTGCCCGGCATGGCCCCCGGAAATTATGTCAGAATCTGTGTCAGTGACACCGGACAGGGCATGAGCGGGGACATCCGGGAGCAGATTTTCGATCCCTATTTCACCACCAAAGAACCGGGGGAAGGAACCGGACTGGGACTTTCTGTCGTGCATGGCATTGTCAAAAGTCATCAGGGACATATTTCTGTGCAAAGCCGCATCGGAGAGGGTTCCGTATTTGAAATTTATCTGCCGGTTGTGGAAAAATATGCTGACTGTGCCCCGGCGGAATCTGCGGAAAATATCCCCGGCGGCACTGAAAATATTCTGCTGGTGGATGATGAATATCAGATTGTGCAGATGGAAAAACAGATGCTCCATGGCCTGGGATACCGGGTGCAGGGAATGACAGACAGCACCGCCGCACTGGAACTGTTCCGAAAAAATCCTGATGATTTTGATCTGGTGATAACAGACATGACCATGCCCGGAATTACCGGCATTCAGCTGGCCCGGGAAATCCTGCGGATACGTCCGGATATACCCCTTATTCTCTGTACCGGATTCAGTGGAACCATCTCCGGGGAACAGGCCCGGGCCAAAGGAATCCGGGAATATATCATGAAGCCGGTTCTCAAAAGGGAAATGGCAAAAACCATCCGCCGGGTTCTGGATACATCAGAAGAAAATGAAAGAAGTGTCTGATGCGGATTCCGGAAAAAATACTGTTTCCGATTGTTTTTCTTGATTTTCATTCTGACACACATTAAATAATAAACAGCATCAGCCAAAACCGGGAATCAGCTTTGTCCCGGTTTTATATTTTGTAAGCATTTTTACTGTTTTTTCATATCATCAGAACACTATTGGAACACTATTTTAAAAACATTTTGATTCTCAGGAAGGAAAAGATATGCCCAGACGCGACGATATCCGTAAAATTCTTATTATCGGTTCCGGCCCCCTGCTCATCGGTCAGGGCGGAGAATATGACTGTTTCGGAACCCAGGCATGCAGGGCCCTGCACGACCAGGGATACGAAGTGGTAACAGCAGATGCGGATCCGGCCGCCGTAATAACGGATACGGGTTTGACCGGCAGCACCTATATCGAACCCCTGAATGTCAAAATCATCACTGAAATCATTTCCGGTGAGCGGCCCGATGCCCTTCTGCCGAATCTGGGGGGGCAGTCGGCCCTGAACCTGGGCATCGGGCTGGCAAAATCCGGCATTCTTGCAGAATTCGGTGTCCGCATGATCGGTACAGATGCCGATGCCATCCGTATCTGTCAGGACAGAAACCTGTTTCAGCAAACCATGAACAATTTGGGAATTGCCACCCCCCGCAGCCGGATTGTCAGCAATCCGGAAGAGGCCCTGGAAGCCGCGGAAAAATTCGGATGCCCCTTAGTCATTCATCCGGCCTACAGCAGCGGCGGAACCGGCGGGGAAATGCTTTATAATAAGGAGGATGTCCCCGAAGCCGCATCCCGCGGCATTGCTGCAAGCAGCATCGGACAGATCATGGTGGAAGAATCCCTGCCGGGATGGACAGAACTGGAAATCATACTCCTGCGGGATGCCGCGGGTCAGACGCATACGGTCTGCTGCGTTGAAAATATTGATCCGGCCGGTATTCACACCGGGGATTCCCTTTGCGTCATTCCGCCCATGACCGTTTCTCCGGAGCTGCTTGCACAGCTGGAAAGTCAGGCCGCGGCCATTGCAGAAAAAATCGGGGTCTGCGGATGTATCGGCATACAGTTTGCCCGGCATCCGGAAAAGGGCAGTCTGCTTGTCCTTGAAGTCAATCCCCGCACATCCCGCACGGCCTCTCTGGCTGCCAGGTCAGGCGGGCATAATCTGGGTGCTGCTGCGGCCCTGCTTGCCTGCGGTATGCGGATAGAAGAAATAGCGGAACTGAAAAATTCCCCCTCCCCCTTTCCTGTCACAGTCAAATTCCCGCGATGGGCCTTTGATAAATTCAAGGAAAGTGAAGACCGCCTGGGAATCGGGATGCAATCCGCAGGCGAAGTCATCGGCATGGGCGGCACTTTTGCAGAAGCCCTGCAGAAAGCTGTAAGGGCTTTGGATATTGGGCGATCCGGTCTGGGCGGAACCGACAGGTTTTATAATAAAACGGCCGAAGAACTCCTGCATCTTCTGGGGCAGCCTTCCAGTGAGCGGATGTTTATCCTCTATGAGGCTCTGTGCAAAGGCACTGACAGCAGTGCCGTACATGAAAAAACCCGTATCGCCCCCTTTTTTATTCAGGAACTGGCAAAACTGGCAAAACTGGAGGAAAAACTGCGGAAATCCCGGGGCGCTTCCGGCCCCCTTTCCCCAAAACTGCTGCATGAAGCCAAAAAAGCCGGATTTGCCGATGCATATCTGGGGAATATTCTGGAAATGCCGGAAAAGGAAATCCGGAAAATACGAAACGAACAGCATATGTTTCCTGTAAAAAAGCGTGTCGGAAGCACGGAAAAAGCAAATCCCTTTTTTTATTTTTCCTATCATCATGATGACAATGCAGAAAGTGAAAGGGACTCTTCCGGCAGAAAAAAAATCCTGCTGATGGGAAAAGGCCCCAACCGCATCGGTCAGAGCCGGGAATTTGACAGCAGCTGTATTGCCGCGGCCGCAGCGATTCGGGAAGCCGGGTATGCACCTCTGATCTGCAGTGCGGATCCGGCCTCGGTGCTGGCGGATTCGGGCATGTCCGGCAGTCTGTTTTTTGAAGCCCTGACCATGGAAGATATACTCAATATTGTAAAACAGGAAAAACCCGAAGGTCTTATTCTGCAGTTTGGCGGAAAAAGTGCCATGCGGATGGGGCGGGAGCTGGAACGGGAGGGGGTTGCCGTATTCGGCGCGCTTTCCAATGCCGCCGCCCTGGCTGCGAACCGGGCAGGTAACCGGGATCTCTTCCGGCAGACCGTCCGCGGTCTGGGAATTCCCCAGCCCCGCATGATACGGGCGGAATCCGCGGAAGAAATCCGGGCCGCGGCCGATACTGTTTCATATCCCCTGATGCTTTGCCGGGCAGATGCCGGGGGAATCCCCAGAACAGAAATTTTCAGTGAGCCCCAAATGCTCAGGGATTGTCCGCTTCTTCCCGAATGCAGCCCGGAGCAGCCGGTTTTTGTGGAAGAATTTCTGGAAAATGCTCTGGAAACCGAGGCCGCTGCAATCACGGACGGCGGAGAGGTGTTTACGGCCGGAATTGCGGAGCATGTGGAACGGGCCGGTATTCATCCGGGAGATGCCACCATCGCCATTCCGCCCCTGATGCTTTCCCCCCTGCACTCGGAGATTATCCGGGATTATACCCGGCAGATTGCACTGGCGTTAAATTTCAGGGGACTGCTCACTGTCCGTTTTGCCATTTCCGATAATACGGTGTATGCACTGGAGGCCAGGGTGGGAACCTCCCGGACAATCCCCCTTATTTCCAAAGTGCATAATATCCCCCTGGTCGGTCTGGCCACGCAGGTTATGCTGGGAAAAAATCTTTCGGAGCTTCGTCCCCGCGCAAAACATCCGAAACATTTTGCTGTGAAAAAAGCGGTCTTTCCTTTTGATATTTTCCCGGAAACCGATCCCCTTCCCGGGCCGGAAATGCGCTCTGCGGGGCAGGTCATGGGGCTGTCCGATTCTTTCGGCCGGGCTTTTTTCAAATCCTGGGAGGCCGGGGGAATTCCACTGCCTCTGGAAGGAACGGTTCTTTTTACCGTGGCAGACCGGGATAAAACCGCTGCCCTGGAACCGGCACGTCTTTTCCGGGAAATGGGGTTCCGCATTATGGCCACGCGGGGTACTCAGCAGTTTTTGGAAGAAAACGGGATTGCATCCGAAATCATCAAAAAAATGGGATACGGCCGGCCCGACATTAGCGATGCCATCAAAAACGGGGATATTCAGCTGGTCATCAACACACCCTTCGGAAGGCAGAGCCGGGCAGATGATTCCTATATCCGTAAAGCCTCGGTGCGTTACAAAGTCCCCAATATCACCACCACTGCGGCAGCCCTGACCGCGGCCAAAGGGATTGCCGCGCGCCGTACCGGCAAACCGAAAGTAAAATCTTTGCAGAAGTATTATGAGGAGATGGAATAAACGGTGAGTGCGGAAATTCCGGAGTCGGGATAGGCGGGAGCTTTCTTTATCACAAAAGGGCTCCTGTTGCGACTGGCAGAAAGCGGACGGCTATTCATCCCCCAGCTCCTCCGTGTGTTTTATCCGCAGATTACGCAGATTTCCGCAGATTAAGAACTTAAAATAACGGAGTGCCAAACTTAAAACAGACCTCCTGCAAATTGTTTTTATAAATCCATAAAATGAAATATATGAGTTTTGCAGGAGGTCTAATCGGTGTCAGGGGCCGGGATTCTGCCTATAAGATTGCGATAAGTATGGGTGAGAATTGCGATAAATATTTTTGAGGGGGGATAGCGGGGGCAAAAGAGAGGGGCGGTAAACTTTGTTTGTAATCATGTTTGCCGTTTTTGTCCGGGAATGTCATTCTGTGACTTTGAAGTCAAACCGGTAGGGGTTATCTTCGGTGCAGCGGAGGATGGTTTCGTTGAAGGGATATTTCCCGCCTTTGTCTATGGCCTTCACCCATACAATATGGTTCCATTGGAGCTGGTCAAAATTGTCAAACGCATAAAAAGTAATATACACGCCTGATGCAATCTGATCCGAGTGGTTCACGATTGTTCCCGATATTCTGCATTTCCCGTTCCGGGTGTCTTTCACTTCCAGATTTTCATAACTGTATTTGCCGTTGATGTCCCCACGTTTGTCCAGAGCGTGGGCGGCGGTGGTCATGAGCATGGCTGCGATCAGGACTGTCAGTGTTTTTTTCATTGGTTTTCTCCTTTGGGTTGATGGTTATCTATACACATAGAAGGGGCGGTTTATCCGTCCCTTTTTTTTGGGACTATGTCTTAAACCCCTCAGGGCGGGGCAAATGTTTCGGAAAG